>NZ_JBMKIF010000002.1:0-292322 GCF_049238025.1 Enterobacter cloacae complex sp. IR5458 | reverse complement strand
AAGCCTATCTCTTATCTGGAGATACAGCTACTGTCTGGTGTTTCAGGGGGCTACATCAGCTAAAAGAGTTCCAGCATGCGGCTTTAGAAAAACTGGATGAAATCGTTAAGCAATTTAAAATTCCGCCAGAAAAGGTGCAGACGCACGCCGTTACGGGATCGCCAAAAGATCAGATCCTTAAACTCGCGGACACGATCGGCGCCGACCTGATCATCATCGCCTCCCATAAGCCTGACATATCAACGTATCTGTTAGGTTCAAATGCGGCGGCAGTGGTGCGCCACGCAAAATGCCCTGTGCTGGTCGTAAGATAAAAAACCGGGCGAAGAGCCCGGTTTTTTTGCTGACACTTCCCTGTCCCAGGGCGCGCGGAAAATGCTAAAACGCGTTTATGTATTCACCACGCTGGCGTTTAAATTGAGATCGGCAATGGCGGCGGGTTTTCCAAGTAAATACCCCTGAACTTCATCACACTTATTTTTTTTAAGAAAAGCCAGCTGTTCGCTGGTCTCCACTCCTTCAGCGGTCACTTCCATGGAATAGGCTTTACCCAAATCGATTATCTTCTCGACTACCGATTGGTTCTGTGGCGAATCCGCTAAGGTAAAAATAAAGCTTTTATCGAGCTTTAGCCCATCAAACTGGAACTTTCGAAGATAGCTCAGAGAGGCATAGCCGGTACCGAAATCATCGATCAGAATCCGTACGCCCATTTTTTTGAGGGCCTTCATGGTGTGCAACGTTTTTTCTGGATCGGAAAGCGTGACATTTTCAGTCACTTCTATTTCCAGCCTGGTGGGTTCAAGTCCCGTTTCGTGAAGAATTTCTTTTACTCTTTCAGCCAGATCGCTCGCCTGGAATTCAATAGCCGAAATGTTGACTGATACCGATAACCCCGGCAATTGATCTTTGGCCTCCGTACACGCTTTACGAATGACCCAGTTGCTGAGGCTAATAATCAGCCCTGTTTCTTCAGCCAACGGGATAAACTGATCGGGCATCATGGTTCCTCGATCCGGGTGTTGCCACCGGACCAGCGCTTCGACGGCATCTGTTTTCGAATATCGGAGGTTATAACGCGGTTGATAAACCAGATAGAGTTGGTCTTCGCGAATGGCGGTCTTCAGCTCCAGTTCGAGTTTTCTGCGTTCGGTCAGCTTTTCCGACATATCCTGGCGATAATAGACCCATCGGTTTCTCCCGGATTGTTTTGCCTGGTAAAGCGCAATGTCAGCATAGCGCAGAAGATCGTTTGCGCTGTTGCCGTCTTGTGGGGCCAGTGCAATCCCCATGCTTACCCCTATTGTCACATCATTGCCATCAATGGTGAAAGGACGGTTGAGTTCTGACACGATGCGCTGGCACACCTCTTCAATCTGGTCTGTCTGGCTGGTGTTACCGAGGAGCAGCATAAATTCATCCCCGCCCTGTCGTGCAACAAAATCACCGCTCCGAATACAGCTTTTAAGACGTAAGGCGACTTCCCCAAGCAGAGCGTCACCGGTGGAATGCCCAAAAATGTCATTGACGGGTTTGAACTTGTCCAGATCCAGGCAAATCATAGCAAAGGGATAATTATTGACGCCTTCATTCGCTAACCGGCCCGCCAGAAACTCCTTAATATGATACCGGTTTGGAAGCCCCGTTAATTCATCATGCCGTGACAGAAATTCCACACGTTTAGTTGCTTCCACTTCCAGAGAGACATCTGTTGCCGCGCCCCGTAAAACCACCGAACCATCAGGCTGAGAAGAAAATTTAGCCAGAAGCGTGCAGTAGGACGTGGATTGCTGATAGTTAATATAAGGGCAATTCTTAAATTCGAAGCGTCCAGTTAATTCCCGGTGGCGGACACGATCATGAAGTAAGTGACTTGTCGACGGAAAGAGCTCATCCAGCCTGCGGCCGATCCATTGACTATGTTCATATCCCGTTACCGTGGAGAAACGACCTGATAGCCATGTAATCTTTAACGATAAGTCAGTTTCCCAGAACCAATCGCTGGTTGTTTCACTGACATCCCTGAATCGTTTTTCACTGGTGATAAGATTCAATCGTGCCTGCTCAAGGAGAAAGGCATTTTCGTCATGAATTCTCGCCTTGTGCATAATATGACGCATAAGGATCATCGTCATCGATATTGTCAGCAGTACGGAAAGAATGAGTAATGGCAGGAAATAAACGATCAGCGCCTGGCCAGGATTTTCACTGTCCCATAAAATATGCACATCACCATTTGGCGTGCTTATGGTCAATGACGTCTGATTATTCACTTCATTGGGTGAAATGCGAACATTTTTGATGGCGGCATCATGCCCAATCGCAAGGAGTTTTTTAGCCGTTAATTTGTCGACAAACACCATGACTGAAGGCCTGCCCGGTAACGGTTGCACACTCGAATCATCACCCGTTGTTATCCATTCAGCAGAAACAATGGCCGGTATGCCGTCGATAAGCGTTAGCATGGACACCGGCACCCCCTTTTTTTTGCTCAGTTCACTGAGTAAACGGTCTTTTGTGGATTGACCCAACCAACGCTCCAGATCTTCAGGTATCCGTTTCCCTGAAATCACGCTGTAGCGCGTGGCGCCTTCCGGAGAGAGAACAAACACCCCCTCATAGCCAAAGTTATCATACAGAGACTTGCCAAGATTCTGCTTATCCCATGCCCAGTGCATGTCAACATTCTGATGAAGATGTTTGTAGGCATCCCCCCACTCGGCATAGTCTTTCAAATGGCTACGGATGCTCTCCTGTCGGGTATCTAACGCTTTTCTTAGTAAGAAATCATCATGCGAATCGCTGATTTCATTAACATTATTTTTTATTATCAACAAAGAAATTATTGCCGCCGCAAAAATAGCGATCAGCAACGTTACAACATAGGTAAAGGTTTTATTTATCAGCCTCTTAGAATGCTCAGCATCCGTAAAGCCAGGAGTGGTCAGAGGTAGGGTCATCTTTCGCCTTCTTAACTGCTATAACGTCGATTTTTTTGTTATCCTCATTTATCGGCATAAAAGGGCAAAAATTTAGAATTAAAAAAGACATTTGAAAGAAGATTTTATTTCTTACAACCCAGATCAAATTATTAACAGTTCTCGAATGTAGCGCTTTGTCCCTATTAATAAAAAATCCTTTTATCGGCGCGTTCAATTTCACCCGTTATCTTTCAAAAGCATGCTAAAATATCGCTGATTAAAGGGTATAAAAAACCGGGCTTCACGCCCGGTTCTTTTTTTCAGCCCAAATGGACACTATTCACTTAACCCACGATTCTCCAGCATCGGTTCAATCCTCGGATCGTGCCCGCGCCAGCTCCGGTAAAGTTCACCTAAATCAGTGCTGTTCCCGCGCGACAAAATCGCCTCGCGGAATTTCTGTCCGTTTTCACGCGTCAACCCGCCCTGCTCGACAAACCACTGATAGCCATCGTCTGCCAGCATTTGCGTCCACAGGTAGGCGTAATACCCCGCCGCATAGCCACCGCCGAAGATATGGGCAAAATAGCTGCTGCGATAACGCGGGGGTACCGCGGGCAGGTCCAGCCCCTCTTTTTTCAACGCAGCCGTTTCAAAGGCTTCGACGTCAGATACGGCTTCACTGATGGCGTGCCAGTTCATGTCCAGCAATGCCGCACCCAGCAGCTCCGTCATGTCATAACCCTTGTTGAAATGGGTCGCGTTGAGCATGCTTTCCCGCAGCGCGTCCGGCATCGGTTCACCGGTTTCATAGTGACGGGCGTAGCGGGTAAATACCTGAGGATGGCTGGCCCAGTGTTCATTGATCTGCGACGGGAATTCAACGAAATCACGCGGCGTATTGGTACCGGACAGCGTGGCGAAGCGCTGGCGGGCAAACAGACCGTGCAGGGTATGCCCAAACTCGTGGAACAGGGTAATTACGTCGTCCCAGGAGAGTAACGCGGTGCCCCCGTTACCCGGTTTTGGGTAGTTACAGACATTGTAGATAACCGGGCGGGCAGAAAACTCAAAAGATTGTTCGACGAAATTGCCCATCCAGGCTCCGCCCTGCTTGGAATCGCGGGCAAAGAAGTCGCCGTAAAACAGCGCCATCCCTTCACCGGTATGGTCGAAAATTTCCCATACGCGAACGTCCGGATGATAAACCGGAATATCGAAGCGTTCCACGAAGCGGATACCGAACAGCTGGCTGGCCGCCCAGAAGACGCCGTCATGCAACACGGTATTGAGCGCAAAGTAGGGCCGGATCTGCGACTCATCAAGCGCATATTTCGCCTGGCGCACGCGCTCGGCATAAAAGGCCCAGTCCCAGGCCTGCACGGTGAAACCGCCCTGCTCGTCATCAATCACTTTCTGAATATCGGCCTGTTCGCGCTCCGCACGGGCACGGGCGGCAGGCACAATGCCGCGCATAAAAGCCAGCGCGGCGTCGGGGGTTTTCGCCATCTGGTCGGCAATACTCCAGCTGGCGTAATCCTCAAAGCCCAGCAGGCGAGCCTGACGCGCACGGAGCGCCGTCAGACGCAGGATCAGCGTGCGGGTATCGTTTTCATCCCCTTTCTGGGTACGCGTCCAGCCTGCGTTGAACAGGTTTTCACGCGTCTGCCGATTGCGCAGCGCAGAGAGCGCAGGTTGTTGAGTCGTATTCAGCAGCGAGATCAGCCAGCGGTCGTTAAGCCCTTTTTCCGCGGCCGCCTGCGCGGCGGCGGCGATCTCTTCTGCACTGAGCCCCTCAAGCTGATGCGCATAATCCACCACCAGCCCACCCGCTTTATCGGCGGAAAGCAGACGCTGGTTAAACTGGCTGGTCAGGGAGGCTGCCTCGGTGTTCAGCGCCTTCAGCTCGGCTTTTTCTGTCTCATTCAGACGCGCACCGGCCAGAATAAACCGCTGGTACGTCTCCTCGACCAGCCGACGGGACTCGGCATCCAGCGCACCGCGATCTTGCCAGACGCTCTCAACGCGGGCGAAAAGTGTGTCATTCAGCCAGATGTCATTCGACAGCGCGGCAAGTTCAGTGGAAAACTGCTCCTCTAACTCTTGCAGGTACGGATTGGTATGCGCAGAGGTCATGGCGAAAAAGACGCTGCTGACGCGCGAGAGCATAACGCCGCTTTTCTCCAGCGCCAGCACGGTATTATTGAAGTCTGGCGCGGCGGTTTGCGAGACAATCGCATCAATGTCCGCCCGCTTCTGACGCAGCGCTTCATCGAACGCCGGACGATAGTGACTGTCGTTAATCTGATCAAAATGGGGTGCCTGGTAAGGCAACAGACTGATTTCAAAAAAAGGATTCGTGGCCGTCATCTTTCACTCCTCAGAACGGATATCTTCCCAGAGTAGGCCAGGCCGCCATCACCTGCAATGCTGTCATACAAATGTTGCCTTAACGCACCCTCTGCGGCCGTGCTATGTTAGTACAACACAAAAAGCGTTGAGGAACAGTGAGATGATTATTTTAGTTACCGGGGCAACGGCGGGTTTTGGTGAATGCATCACGCGTCGCTTCGTCGCCAACGGGCACAAGGTGATTGCAACGGGCCGTCGTCAGGAGCGCCTGCAGGAGCTGAAAGACGAATTAGGTGACAGCATCCTGACCGCACAGCTGGACGTGCGCAACCGCGCAGCCATTGAAGAGATGATTGCTAACCTGCCTGCCGAGTGGCGCGCGATTGATCTGCTGGTCAACAACGCCGGACTGGCGCTGGGCATGGAGCCCGCGCACAAAGCCAGCGTTGAAGACTGGGAAAACATGATCGACACCAACAACAAAGGGCTGGTCTATATGACTCGCGCGGTGTTGCCGGGCATGGTTGAGCGTAATCGCGGTCACATTATCAATATTGGTTCTACCGCCGGGAGCTGGCCTTACGCGGGCGGCAACGTCTATGGTGCGACCAAAGCGTTTGTCCGTCAGTTCAGCCTGAACCTGCGCACCGATCTGCACGGCACCGCCATTCGCGTTACCGATATCGAGCCGGGTCTGGTGGGCGGCACCGAATTCTCCAACGTGCGCTTCAAGGGTGACGATGCGAAAGCGGATAAAACCTACGAAAATGCTAACGCGCTGACGCCGGAAGATGTCACTGAAGCGGTCTGGTGGGTGGCGACGCTGCCTAAGCACGTCAACATCAATACCGTAGAAATGATGCCAGTCACCCAGAGTTTTGCCGGACTTAACGTCCATCGTGGCTAAATAAGCCCCACCCGGCCTGCGGGCCGGGTCTGTTTCGGGTTCGAAAAGAATGGTAGTATGTTCAGGCTAACTCTCTGAGAAATGACAACTCATGGCCGCTGAATCGCAACTCAATCCCACCCAGCCCGTAAACCAGCAAATCTATCGCATTTTGCGACGTGATATTGTCCATTGCCTGATTCCGCCGGGAACGCCGCTTTCTGAAAAAGAGGTCTCGGTGCGTTTTGACGTCTCCCGTCAGCCGGTGCGTGAAGCGTTCATTAAGCTTGCTGAAAACGGCCTGATTCAGATCCGCCCGCAGCGCGGCAGCTACGTAAACAAAATTTCACTTTCTCAGGTGCGTAACGGCTGTTTCGTTCGTCAGGCCATTGAATGCGCGGTCGCCCGCCGGGCGGCAACGCTTATCAATGATAACCAGTGTTACCTCCTGGAGCAGAACCTGCATCAGCAGCGTATAGCGATCGACCGTAAGCAGCTCAACGATTTCTTCCAGCTCGATGATGAATTCCACCAGAAACTGGCACAAATAGCGGATTGTCAGTTGGCCTGGGATACCATTGAGAACATCAAGGCCACCATCGACCGCGTGCGTTATATGAGCCTCGATCACGTCTCCCCGCCGGAAATGCTGCTCAGACAGCATCACGATATTTTCAGCGCGCTGGAAAAACGCGACCCGGACGGCGTGGAAAAAGCGATGACGCTGCATTTGCAGGAAATCAGCGAATCCGTGCAGCTTATTCGTCAGGAAAACAGCGAGTGGTTTAGCGAGGAGTAATATTCGCCGCACCCTGTTGGGCGCGGCGTTGGGTTTAGCGAACGACTAACACCGGAATCGTGGCGTAGCGCAGAATGGATTCCGCATTCGATCCCAGCAGATGGGTGGTGATGCTCGGGTTTTTCGACCCGATGACAATCGCATCGTATTTCCCCTCCTTGCTCAGCTTGATAATTTCATCGCGAACGTTGCCAAAACGAACCATGCTGTGAATATTCTCTGGGGCAATATCGAACAGTCTTTTTAATTCGTTCATTTTCTTCGCGGATTCCGCGGTCATATACTCTTCAAACTTTTTGATATCGGCATTGAACCCGCGCAGCAGAGACCGACTGCTGGCAGGCAGAATGTTGACCAGGGTAATTGATGCCCCCTCTGCCTTTGCAAGGTTTGCCGCGTGGCGAACCGCTTTGTCGCTCAAATCCATTTCAAACACATCTACAGGCATCAAAATGTTCTTATACATAAGCCTGACTCCTTATTCCGATGAAAGGGTTATTTCCTGTACCCAGAATGGCAGCAGGAATATAAACCAATCCTAAACGCTTCCATGTTGAAACTATCAATAAATGAAAATAACGGTCTGCTTTGTAAATTGCTGTCGCGAACCGTCAGCACCTCATGTCATTAAGAAAAAAAGTGTGACTTTGATCAAAAACAAAAACATCACTTGCAGACAGGCGTATTTATATGCCCCGTGAACGGTGAAACCTGAAATACCGCCGTAACGGATAAGTTAGAGAGGAGAAAATACCATGATGACATACGACCGTAACCGCAATGCAATTACCACTGGCAGCCGCGTGATGATTAGCGGCACAGGCAAAACTGGCGTGATTAAAGCGATCCACAGCGACGGGCTGGATGCCGCGCAGGTGCGCCGCAGCAAAACGGTGGAAGTGGAAGGATGCGAAGGTAAGTTCGAGCCGATTGAGCTGATTCGTCTGGGTATGCACTAAGTTGTGCGCTGACATGCCGCCGCGCACGGCGGCATGTACTGAATTACCGTTGAGACGCGTACTGCGCTACGGTAGCTTTCGCGCCCTTTTGCACCAAAGACCGGTACGCGGTCATCACCGCATCAACAAAGACCGTCTCACGCGGTAATTCTTTGCCAAAGATAGACTCAATGCCGAGCAGCGCACGCACGCGGCTTTCCCCTTCAGCACTTCCCTTCACTGCCGCCTGAATCACCGCCAGCTGCGGATCGCTCACCTCGATGGCATTACCCTGCTCATCCACTCCGCCGACATAGCGCATCCAGCCCGCCACGCCCAGCGCCAGCAGGGGGAAAGGTTTCTGATGCACCAGATGCCAGCGCACGGAATCTAACATGCGTTGCGGGAGCTTCTGGCTGCCGTCCATCGCGATTTGCCAGGTGCGATGACGCAGAGCCGGGTTGCTGTAGCGGGCAATCAGCAGATCGGCGTAATGTCCTAAATCGACGCCTTTCACCTTCAGGGTCGGCGCCTGCTCGTGGAGCATCAGCGCGTGAGCCGCAACGCGGTAATTCTCATCTTCCATGCAGTCGTTGATATGCTGATAACCGGCCAGATACCCCAGGTAAGCCAGGAAGGAGTGGCTGCCGTTAAGCATGCGCAGCTTCATCTCTTCAAACGGAATGACGTCTGATACCAGCTCGGCCCCGGCTTTTTCCCACGCAGGACGCCCCGCCACAAAGTTATCTTCTATCACCCACTGGCGGAAGGGTTCACAGGCCACGCCCGCCGGATCACGCACGCCAGTGAGCTGTTCGATTTTATCCAGCGTATCAGGCGTGACCGCAGGTACGATGCGATCCACCATGGTTGACGGGAACGTGACGTTAGCCTCGATCCAGTCCGCCAGCTCGCCGTCTACCGCCCGGGCATAGGAGCAGGTTACGTTGCGCATCACATGACCGTTTTCCGGCATGTTGTCGCAGGACATCACGCTAAAGGCCGGTAACCCCGCCGCTTTGCGACGCGCCAGCGCTTCCACCACCACACCCGGTGCGGACGTCGGCTGATGCGGGTTTTGCAGGTCGGCGGCGATGAATGGATGATCGAGCATCAGTTGCCCGGTTGCGGGAGAGTGACAGTAGCCCTTCTCAGTAATGGTCAGTGAAACAATCGCCACCTGCGGTTCGCACATCGCTGCCAGTACGGTCTCCAGCCCGTCAACCTGCGCATGCAGGGCCTTTTTGACCACGCCCACCACGCGGGATGTCCACGCATCGGCGGACATCTCCGCTACGGTATAGAGGTTATCCTGCGCCTTCAGGTCGGCAATTTGCTGCTCGCCGCCAATCAGGTTGACCTCACAGTAGCCCCAGTCGCTGCCATAATCAGTCGCGAGGAGGTCGGCATACACCGCCTGATGCGCGCGGTGAAAGGCGCCAAATCCTAAATGAACAATGCGTGCTTTAAGGCTGTCGCGATTGTACTGAGGCAGCGTCGCTTTGGCCTGTAATAACGTGTTTTCCATGATTAAGACTCGTTAATTAGAAAGCTGTGGATCGCTGCCGCTTGTTATAAAGCGGCAGCGTCTGCTGACTACACCAACTAGAATGGCAGTTGGGGTAAAAAATCTCTGCCATCCACCATACTGATACTGCCATTTGAGATTTTGATTTATATTAACTTTTGTTCAGGTGGTGTGACACAAAGACAAAGTTGTGTGACAAGTCACGCAGGCTGTGTACCATTACCGCCGTGACGATACCGTGCCGTAGGCCACAGGCTCTTTTGGCGTGGCCTCCGCAGCATCTTCCGCTGCGCTCAAATCACGATCCCGCACTTCGGGCATCAGGCAGGCCGAGACCAGACCAATCACAGAGTAAGCCACCAGCATGGCCACAATCGGCCACCAGGAACCGGTCATGTTACAGAAGATCCCCGCCAGCACCGGACCAAACCCCACTGCCACCAGACCGCCCGCCTCTTTGGAGATAGCCATCCGGGTAAAGCGATTTCGCGAGCCAAACATCTCCGCCATGGTGATATTTTCCAGCGCAAACAGCCCCAGTACCGCGAAATTATGGATAACGATGATGGAGAGCATAATGGTTCCCGGCGCATAGCTTTTATCGACGATGATCGACAGCATCGGGTACGCCAGAATAATGGCGGAAATATTAAGGATAATGTACGGCAGACGGCGTCCCACTTTATCGGACAGCCAGCCCAGCAGCGGGATAGAGATAAACCCAAGAATGGAGCTTATCATCAGCGCGTCGGTGGGAATGGCTTTATCGAACAGCAACGTCTGGACCAGATAACCGGCCAGAAACGTCTGAATCAGACCCGAATTGCCCGCCTGACCGAAACGCAGACCGGTCGCCAGCCAGAAAGATTTACTTTTCACCATGGCACCTAACGATGTGTCCGGCTGCGCGGTTTGAGCATCGTTCACTTTCTCAAAGACCGGGCTTTCCTTGAGGTTCATACGCAGCCAGATGGCAAAGATCATCACCACGACGCTGGCGAGGAACGGCACGCGCCAGCCCCAGGCGAGCAGCTGTTCGCGGTCGAGGGCAAAGAACATAACGGCCCAGATAGCGGTCGCGCTCAGCGTCCCGCAGTTAGTCCCCATCGCCACCAGCGAGGAGATGATGCCGCGTTTACCTTTCGGTGCGTACTCCGCCAGCATGGTCCCGGCCCCGGAGATCTCTGCCCCTGCCCCGAGTCCCTGAATGATGCGCAGCGTCACCAGCAGTACGGGCGCGAAAATCCCGATCTGTGCATAGGTGGGCAGCACGCCAATCAGCGTGGTGCAGATCCCCATCATGGTGATGGTGATAAACAGTACCTTTTTACGGCCAATGCTGTCGCCCATGCGACCAAAAATAAAGGCGCCGACGATACGCGCGATATAGCCTGCGCCGTAGGTTCCCATCGCCAGGATCAGTGCCATCGCAGCGGACTGTTCCGGGAAGAAGATTTCATGAAATACCAGGGCGGCCCCCAGCGAGTAGAGCTGGAAATCCATGAACTCCAGCGCGGTGCCCAGCCAGCCTGAAACGGCGGCTTTCACCAGATCGGAGGTGGTTCTTTGAGGTTGTGCTTGCGTCATAATGGCTATCTCTGAAAGGTAAGATGCGTACCACATAGAGCCCGTCTTCGCGGGCTCTTCACCGCGTGAATTATACTGGGTTGAACGTGAGCAGGACCTTGCAGCACTGCCTCTGGTCTTTCTCAAACACTTCAATGGCGTCTGTTACATGGTGATAGTCAAAGGTATGGGTGATCAGTTTTTCCGGGTCGATCAGTCCTTTTGTCAGCCAGTCGATGACGACCGGGAATTTATTGGCGTTCAGGCGCGAGGAGAAAATCGCCAGCTCTTTGCCGGTGATGCCCTGCTGAACAATCTGGCTCGGTTCGCTGGAGAAGCCCATCAGCACGATGCGCGCCGCCGGCGAGGCCAGGGTTATCGCTTCCTGTAAAATGGACGGATGACAGGCGGCATCGATGATTAACGTCGGTTTGATGCCTTTTTCGTCCAGCGCGGCCTGCAACGACTGCTCGCCGTTATTAAAGACCCAGTCCGCGCCGCTGCGCTGGGCCATTGCCAGGCGTTCGTCTATGCGGTCAACCACAATCACCTGTTTCACCTTATAGACGCCCTTCAGCGCCTGCACGGTTACCAGCCCCATCGGGCCTGCGCCGTAGATCAGCGCCACGTCCTGTTCACCAGGGTTGGCCTGCCCCGTCACGTTGGCGGCAATGGTAAATGGCTCAACCATGACGGCGTGTTTATCCGGGATCGCATCCGGGATGCGCCAAGCATTTTTTGCGGGTACCGTTGTATATTCGCTGAAACCGCCGTCGCGGTGAACGCCCAGCACCACCAGCGAGGTGCAGACGTTTGGTTTTCCGACGGAGCACGGGTAGCAGTGTCCGCAGCTAATCACCGGGTCAACCGACACGCGTTCTCCTGACCGGGACGGATCCACGCCCTCGCCAACGGCATCGATCACGCCAAAAAACTCGTGGCCAATCACGCGCGGATACTTCGCAAACGGGTTATGGCCGCGGTAGATGTGGCTGTCCGAACCGCAGATCCCGGCGAGTGTGATTTTGACGCGCACTTCGCCTGCGCCTGGCTGCGGGCGTGGACGCGCTTCAATGACCAGCTGGTTCGGCTGTTGAATGACTATGCTTTTCATCGTTCGCTCCTCGTTTACCAGTTCCACAGCGTACCGTCTTCAAGACGTGCCACCGGCAGGTACGCCGGATCGTACGGGTATTTCGCCGCCAGCTTCTCGTCAAACTCAATGCCCAGCCCTGGCTTGTCACCCGGGTGCATATAGCCGTTATCAAAGCGCCAGCTGTGCGGGAAGACGTCGAGCATTTGTTCGGAATAGCCCATATATTCCTGCACGCCAAAGTTCGGTACCCACAGGTCAAAATGCAGCGCGGCGGCATGACACACCGGCGACAGATCCGACGGGCCGTGCGAACCGGTACGTACCTGGTAGAGCGACGCAAAGTCAGCGATGCGACGCATGCCGGTGATGCCGCCCGCATGCGTGATTGTGGTGCGGATATAGTCGATAAGCTGCTCTTCGATAAGCTGCTTGCAGTCCCAGATGCTGTTAAACACCTCGCCCACCGCAATGGGCGTGACGGTGTGCTGGCGAATAAGACGGAAGCAGGCCTGGTTTTCGGCAGGCGTGGGATCTTCCATCCAGAACATGCGGAAGTCTTCGATGCTCTTACCGAAGCGCGCCGCCTCAATGGGCGTCAGACGGTGGTGCATATCGTGCAGGAGGTGTTCATTGAAGCCAAATTTACTGCGCACCGCGTCGAACAGTTTGGGTGTGAAATCGAGGTATTTCTCGGTCGACCAGAGCTGCTCTTCCGGCCAGTCGCCTTTGGTGGCAGGCTCGTAGGCCAGCCCTTTTCCTTTCGACATGCCGTAGGTGGTTTTCATACCCGGCACACCGCACTGCACGCGGATCGCCTTGAAGCCCATCTCTTTATGACGCGCGTAATCTTCCAGCACGTCGTCAATGGTGTGACCGGTCGTGTGGCAGTAGACCATCACGCCTTCACGGGAGGCGCCGCCCAGCAGCTGGTAGAGCGGCATATTGGCCGCTTTGGCTTTGATGTCCCAGAGCGCCATATCAACGGCGGAGATGGCCGACATGGTGACCGGTCCGCGACGCCAGTAGGCGCCTTTATAGAAGAATTGCCAGATATCTTCGATACGGTGCGCGTCGCGGCCAATTAACTGCGGGCAAAGGTGATCCTTCAGGTACGAAGCGACGGAGATCTCGCGTCCGTTCAGCGTAGCGTCACCGAGGCCGACAATCCCGTCATCGGTGGTGATTTTAAGGGTGACAAAGTTCCGCCCCGGGCAGGTAACAAATACGTCAGCCGCGACAATCTTCATAGTTCCTTTCCTTACATCGTTCGTTGTGATGCCGGAAATTTACTCAATTGCAATACTACCATACAAGTATAATGATCATGAAATCAGCGAGCGATCACAAAACCGGGGGCTCAGGCCCGCCCCCATCCCGCCACGATAATTAGCATCCCGCACAGAGCAATTAGCGCGCCGGCCCAGTCATAGGCGCTAAGCCTGACGCCGTCCACCACGCGTAACCACAGCAGCGCGGTACAGACATATACACCGCCGTAGGCCGCGTAGACGCGCCCACTTGCCGCCGGATGCAGCGTTAACAGCCAGACAAAAAGAGCAAGCGCGACGCCCGCCGGGATCAGCAATAATGCGCTACCTCCCTTCTTCAGCCAGAGCCAGGGCAGGAAGCAACCGATGATTTCGCAGAGCGCAGTGGCAAAAAAAAGCAGCGTGGTTTTGAGCATATTTCACTTCAGGTGAGGATTTATTTAAACATCATACCCGATGATGGCGTTAACTTTTCCATACCTGCGCTGCGGGTATGCCGTCTTTTCTCTTTGGTGTAGAATCTGTAAGGGGTTACTTGATTATCTGCACCCATTTAAAAGGAAACGCTATGACAACATTAAGCAAACGCCTTTGTCTGACAGCCCTGCTGGCGCTGTCATCGTTCGCTTTTGCCGCCTCTGCGACAGCCGAAACCAGCAAACTCATTATTGAGTCTGGTGACAGCGCGCAAAGCCGCCAGAACGCCGCCATGGACAAAGAACAATGGAATGACACCCGTAGCCTTCGTCAGAAGGTCAACAAACGTGCTGAAAAAGAGTGGGATAAAGAAGATGTCGCTTTTGACGCACGCGATAAGTGTCAGCAAAGTGCAAACGTCAATGCCTACTGGGAGCCTAACACCCTGCGCTGCCTGGACCGCCGCACTGGCCGTACGGTAGCCCCATAATGTCGGCTTCGTGTGACGTTAAGCTCCGTCCGCTGGAGCGTGAAGACCTGCGCTTTGTCCATCAGCTCGACAACAACGCCAGCGTGATGCGCTACTGGTTCGAAGAGCCTTACGAGGCCTTTGTCGAGCTGTCGGATCTGTACGACAAACACATTCACGATCAAAGTGAACGTCGTTTTGTGGTGGAGTGTGGCGGCGAAAAAGCCGGGCTGGTGGAGCTGGTTGAAATCAACCACGTTCACCGTCGGGCAGAGTTCCAGATCATCATTTCGCCTGAGCACCAGGGGAAAGGCCTGGCCTCACGCGCGGCGAAGCTGGCGATGGATTACGGATTCAACGTTCTGAATCTTTACAAGCTGTACCTGATTGTGGACAAAGAGAACGAGAAAGCGATCCATATCTACCGCAAGCTGGGCTTTATGGTGGAAGGCGAGCTGATTCACGAGTTCTTTATCAACGGTGAATACCGCAATACCATCCGCATGTGCATCTTCCAGCATCAGCACCTGGCCGGGCATAAACCCTCAGGCGCCAGCCTGCTGAAACCAACCGCGCAGTGAGTTTGATGACAACCCCTGTCATTAACAATTGCGCCGTCTTTCTTGCCGGGTGGCGCTGCGCTTACCCGGCCTACATTGTGCAATAATATCAATACATTGCTCAGTAGTATTCAATCGTGTTTTTGATGGTGTACTTGCGCTCAACGGCGGGCTTGACGCTGTCATCGGTGATGATCAGATCGCAGCTCACCGGATTGTTGTGTCGATCGTAGTCGCAGCTCTGCTTCACGTTACCCAGCGGCTTGTCGTTTAACAAACTCACGGCCGAGTAATCCATCCTTTTGCGTACGTCTTTAGACGGTGTCGACTGGACAGACAGATGCTGATCCCCGGAGACGGTGGTTTTGCCCAACGGGTAACCATCGGCATCATAGCGGTATTTCACTTCCATCTCTTTGCCGTGCGCCGCCACCACGAAACCGTTATCGTCGGTATCCCACGTCACCCCGGCTGACGGCAGTTCGGCCAGCTGGCATTTCCCCTGCAACTTCACTTTGCGCTGCTGGGTTTCGGCATCAATGTAGTAATTCGCATCCAGCACCAGCGCCACGCCGGTGTTGGCCTCCAGGTCGTGAAGTTCCAGTGTATCGAAACACCCTTCTGTCGACACGGTGCCCGTCACCCGTTTAGACACTTCGCCCTTCTCGTTGAACAGCGTCTGGGTAAAGTCTTTAACCGGGCCGCGCAGGGGGTCAAAATCAAATTCGTTCGAGAAACTCGCCATCTCCGGCGTAAACGACAGCGGTGTGGAGTTGTTGTCACACCCCACGAGAGTGGCTGCCAGGAGCGTTATCGCTGCATATTTCTTCACATTGATTACCGTACAGAGAGATTATTCCCAATCATATTAGCAAATACAGTTGTTTACACGAAGCCTGCTAAAATTAATGTCTACACACAGAGAAAAGGAGCGACAGATGAAACGGTTACCCTGGATTACCGCCCTGCTGTTAATGAGTGCTTCAACGGCCGCACTGGCGGCACCCGATTCCTGCGAGCGCGTGAAAAGCGATATTCAGCAGAAGATCATCAACAACGGCGTGCCCGAGTCAGGGTTCACGCTGAACATTGTGCCGAACGATCAGGCCGATCAGCCGGACGCACAGGTGGTAGGCCATTGTGCCAACGACACCTTTAAAATTCTGTACACCCGCACCGGGAGCGGAGCGGCGTCCGCCAGTCAGGATAATGCGCCAACTGAACCGCAGTAATTTCCCCTCAATCCCCTTTGATTTGATAAGGATTAATATTTACTACCCCTAAATCAGTAACACTCACCCCACCATTAGCCCGGTTATCATTTCGGGAAAAATAATACGCAATTACATTGGTGGGGTGAGCCATGTCCGATATCGAACATCACGGCGGGATTAGCCGTCGAACACTCGTGAAATCTACGGCGATAGGATCGCTGGCGTTCGCCGCCGGTAGCGTCTCATTGCCTTTTGGCGTGAAACGCGTTGCCGCCGCAGTGCAAAGCGCCACGAAACCTGCTGACGATAAAGTCGTCTGGGGCGCCTGCTCGGTTAACTGTGGCAGCCGCTGCGCATTGCGTCTGCACGTCCGCGACGATGAGGTGTACTGGGTCGAAACGGATAACACCGGCGAGGATATCTACGGCAATCACCAGGTTCGCGCCTGCCTGCGCGGACGTTCTATTCGCCGTCGCATCAACCACCCTGACCGTCTGAACTACCCGATGAAGCGCGTGGGCAAGCGCGGTGAAGGCAAGTTCGAGCGTATCAGTTGGGATGAAGCGCTCAACACCATCACCGCCAGCCTGAAAGACGTGGTCGCCAGATACGGCAATGAAGCGGTGTACATCAACTACTCCTCCGGGATTGTCGGCGGCAATATCACCCGCTCCTCCCCTTACGCGTCGCTGGTGGCGCGCCTGATGAACTGCTACGGCGGTTTCCTGAGCCACTACGGCACCTACAGCACGGCGCAAATCGCCTGCGCAATGCCTTACACCTACGGCAGCAATGACGGTAACAGCACCTCGGATATCGAAAACACCAAACTGGTGGTGATGTTCGGCAACAACCCGGCGGAAACGCGCATGAGCGGGGGCGGGATTACCTATTATCTTGAGCAGGCTCGCGAGCGGTCCAACGCGCGTATGATTGTCATCGATCCGCGCTATACCGACACGGCAGCCGGACGTGAAGATGAATGGATCCCAATTCGTCCAGGGACCGATGCCGCGCTGGTGGCCGGTCTGGCATGGGTAATGATTAACGAAAATCTGGTCGACCAGCCTTTCCTCGACAAGTACTGCGTCGGCTACGACGAAAAAAGCTGCCGGAAGGCGCGCCGGCTAACGCGCACTACAAAGCGTATATTCTCGGCCAGGGCGATGACGGAACGGCGAAAACCCCGGAGTGGGCCTCGCGCATTACGGGCATACCGGCCGATCGTATCGTTAAGCTTGCCCGGGAGATCGGTTCTGCGAAGCCAGCCTATATCTGCCAGGGCTGGGGTCCACAGCGTCAGGCGAACGGCGAATTGACGTCCCGCGCCATCGCGATGCTGCCGATCCTGACCGGCAACGTAGGGATCAACGGCGGTAACAGCGGCGCGCGTGAGTCGACGTACACCATCACCATCGAACGGATGCCGCTGCCGGAAAACCCGGTCAAAACGCAGATCTCCTGCTTTAGCTGGACGGACGCCATCGCCCGCGGACCGGAAATGACTGCCCTGCGCGACGGGGTGCGCGGTAAAGATAAACTGGATGTGCCGATTAAGTTCATCTGGAACTACGCGGGTAACACCATCATCAACCAGCACTCCGATATCAATAAAACCCACGATATCCTGCAGGATGAAAGCAAGTGCGAAATGATTGTCGTCATCGATAATTTCATGACGTCGTCAGCGAAGTATGCCGATATTGTGTTGCCGGATTTAATGACCGTCGAGCAGGAAGATATTATTCCTAACGATTACGCCGGGAACATGGGCTACCTGATTTTCCTCCAGCCCGTCACCGCACCGAAGTTTGAACGCAAGCCCATCTACTGGATCATGAGTGAAGTGGCGAAACGTCTTGGGCCGGATATCCATCAGAAATTCACCGAAGGACGGACGCAAGCGCAATGGCTGCAGTATCTGTATGCCAAAATGCTCGAAAAAGACCCTCAACTGCCGTCCTATGATGAGCTGAAGAAAATGGGCATTTATAAGCGCAAAGATCCGAACGGACACTTTGTGGCGTATAAAAAGTTCCGCGAAAACCCGGAAGCCAATCCGCTGAAAACGCCATCGGGTAAGATTGAAATTTACTCGAGTAAGCTGGCTGAAATTGCAGCGACCTGGGAACTGGCAAAAGACGAAACCATCAGCCCTCTTCCCGTCTATGCCTCAACATTTGACGGTTGGGATGCCCCCGCGCGCGCGCAGTATCCTCTGCAGCTGTTTGGCTTCCATTTCAAAGCCCGTACCCACTCTAGCTACGGTAACGTTGACGTGCTGAAAGCGGCCTGCCGCCAGGAGGTCTGGCTTAATCCTCTCGATGCCGAAAAACGCGGCATTAAGAACGGCGATACGGTGCGCGTGTTTAACGATCGCGGTGAGGTGAGAATTGAAGCGAAAGTCACGCCTCGCATCATGCCCGGCGTGAGTGCCATGGGCCAGGGCGCCTGGCATGACGCCAATATGAATGGCGATCGTATCGACCACGGCTCCTGCATCAACACCCTGACGACCCATCGCCCGTCTCCGCTGGCCAAGGGCAACCCGCAGCACACCAACCTGGTACAGATTGAGAAGGTATAAGGGGTGAAACGGATGGCCGTGGTTTATTCTATGGTGTGTATTACTGATTAACACAGTCGCGCGGGCGTGCCCCGCGCAAGCAAGGAAGGTTTAATGAAAGACGTCTTACAGCGTGAATCGTTCGCGTTCAGCGCCCGGGTGCTGAGCGCGCTGTTTTATTTCGCTCCTGACAGCGAGCAGACTGCGCCCCTGGTACAGGCCCTTACCGCTGGCAAATGGGTTCAGGACTGGCCCCTGTCTCCGGAAACGCTGCAGCCCGTTGCCGATACCTTTGCCACGTCTTCCGATGAGCCGCTGACGGACGCCTGGCAACGGTTGTTTATTGGCCCTTATGCCCTGCCCGCTCCGCCGTGGGGTTCCGTCTGGCTGGATCGCGAATCCGTGCTGTTTGGTGACTCAACCCTTGCGCTGCGCCAGTGGATGCGTGAAAACGGCATCGCTTTTGAGATGCAGCAGAACGAACCGGAAGATCATTTCGGTACCCTGCTGCTGCTGGCGGCGTGGCTGATTGAGAATGGCCGCGATTCGGAGTGCGACCAGCTCCTGGCGTGGCACCTGCTGCCGTGGAGTACCCGCTTCCTGTCGGTATTTGTCGACAATGCGGGTCATCCGTTTTACACCGCGCTGGGCAGGCTTGCGCAGCTGACGCTGGCGGACTGGCGATCCGCGCTGGTTATCCCTGTTGCGGAAAAGACGCTGTATCGCTAAGGGATGTGATGAGGTGTTGAGATTGTCCGCTTGCGGTCTTGCTTGTGCCGGAAGCGGATTTTAAAAAAAAGATAACAGATAAACCTCTTCATCCAGGCAGGCGAATTCCTCATTTTTATTTCCTCAACCTTAACCATTCAGAGCCCTTCTTAGCCCTTAATGAAAGCGACGTAATATGTGTGGCTCGTATGTCCGCAATTGCTCTAAATGCTTAACGCTCATTACTTATGTATGACGCGCCAGCCCATGATTATTTATTTAATACCCGGTGAATGTGAATTTTTTGTCTGGTTTAGCTATAAAAATCACTGATGCCGTATGAAACATTTTAATAATGATTAAATCTGATGCCATACGTAATGACCTTCAACTTTAGATGCGATATAACGTCCTCCGAACACAAGTTAACAATATCATAACATTACAAAGGTTAAGCAAATGAAGCAGGTTGGCATCGTCGGTTGGCGAGGAATGGTAGGTTCTGTTTTGTTACAGCGAATGGTCGAAGAGAACGACTTCGACGGTATTTCTGTGCATTTTTACAGTACTTCAAGTGCAGGTGCCGCCGGTCCTGTCATTGGTGGCGTCGGCTATACGCTAAAAGATGCTAATTCAATCAACGCCCTGTCCGAAATGGATATCATTATAACCTGTCAGGGCGGTGATTATACTAAAGCAATATATCCTGATTTGATTGATCATGGCTGGAAAGGCTACTGGATTGATGCGGCCTCAGCGTTACGGATGGATGAGAAAGCCTGTATTATTCTCGACCCCGTCAATCGTTCTAATATTGATCGTGCAATCAAAGAAGGAATTAAACTTTTTGTTGGTGGCAACTGCTCCATCACCCTGAGTCTTATGGGGCTTGCTGGACTGATAAAGGCTGACTTAATCGAATGGATGAGCGTAATGACGTATCAGTCTGCATCAGGTGCAGGGGCTAAATATGTTAGAGAATTAATCGCTCAAAGCGCATATATCAGTCAGCATTTATCCTCAGATGAACTCATGTCATCAGGATCGGTGCTTCCTTTAGTCAATAAAGTCAGTGAGCTTATTAACAGTGCTGACATGCCCATCCAGAATTTCGGCGTACCTCTTATGGGCAGCATCATTCCATGGATTGATAGCGATTTAGGCGATGGGAATAGCCGCGAAGAGTGGAAAGGTGAGGCAGAAACGAACAAGATTCTTGGGCTTTCTCCAGGTACAATCCCGGTAAACGGTTTGTGTATTCGTGTCGGCGTGATCCGGTGCCATAGTGCTGCCATCACCCTGAAGCTCAAGCGTGAAGTCAGCGAAAAAGAATTCGCAAGCTTAGTAACGCATTCCCACCCCTGGGTTAACTACGTACCCAATAACAAGGATGAAAGTGTCAGTCGATTGACCCCAGCTTACATCAGCGGTTCGCTACAGGTTGGCGTTGGCCGTTACAAAAAAATGTCCCTGAATAATGCCCCTATTTACTCGGTTCTGACGGTGGGCGATCAGCTATTATGGGGGGCGGCAGAACCGTTGCGCCGGATGTTGAATATTTTGCTTGGCAAAATATAAGTCGAATTTTACGAGTAAAACATCTCGTGACGGAATCACTGCAAATCCACCAGAGCGAAAACGAATATTACCCCTACATTTAGTGGTTGCTATGTGAAGGTAGTTCATCCATCCTGCTTGTAACCGCGGGCAGGACGGAGTCACATTTTGTGGGTAATCCAATCCTTGAGAAAACCATCGTCATCTTTCTTCTCATCTTGTGGATAATCAGTGCATTCAGGGCCAGGAAAAGAAAATGTTCTGACCCCGCTATTGAAGCAGCTGATGCCAGAGAACGCCATGAATGGCGCTATTTCAGATGGGGGTTCCGGACGATACAAGTGGCAGCGACAATATATATCTTTGTTCAGCTGTTTCAGGTATTAATGAGATAAGATACGTCACTTTCAAACTCCCCGTGGGCGACGTTTTTCGTTACACAATCGGGTTATCGCCTGCCTCTCCCGTCAACTGCGTTACGCCCGCTGCGGCAAGCACGCTCCAGCGGGCGGTGAGCTTGTGGTTCCAGTCAAGATCCATCGACCAGGCGTAAATCCCTGCGCCGGCGTCATGTCGGGCAAACCCCGATGCCGCCGACTGGGCATCGCTCACGCCGTAATACGTTTGCATATACTTGCTGGAGCCCCAACTGCCTGTCGGCGCCAGCGCTCCGCATTTTACGCACACCTGACGCTCTCTCCCCCTTAAAAGCCGTACCGCAGCACAGTGAGGCACGCATTGACGCCGCGAAGGAGTCCGTGCCGCTAACGTCGCTCATACCGGAGCGAATGGCCGAGCTGGAACCGTTAGCCTCAGCGCGCAGAATTGAACTGGAATTCTTCGCTGAGGAGAACATCCGGATTATCGGCGTCAGGCAAAGTTTGATATCGCTGATAGACAATCTCATTGAAAATGCCGTGAAGTACAGCCCTGAGGGCGTCCGCAGAAGGTGGCCTCCTGGTGACGGTTGCCTTCCCGAACCGCACGTTTAGCTAAACCAGAACAGGGTGTTTGATCGCAAATGCCGCAGATTGCTTCAAAAAAATTACCCTATTTGTTATATTGTTGTTTATTGCTTATTCACCTCTGCGGTGCCAAAAAGAACAAGATTCACCGCGACCCAGGACAGAGAAATGTTAGATTACCGCTTCCCGACAGCTTTGCAGATGGTCCTCAGCGTAGCGATGGCGGAGCAATTAGGTAAACGTTCGACGAGTGGCGTTCTGGCCTACGGCCTGGAAGCCAACCCGAGCTTTATCCGCAAATTGATGGTTCCCCTTACGCGTGACGGAATTATCGTTTCCACGCTTGGCCGCAACGGCTCCATTCATCTTGGGCGCCCGCCGGAAGAGATCACCCTGCGTGACATCTACCTTTCGGTCACTGAAGATAAAAAGCTGTGGGCGTCGCGTCCTGACGTACCGGCTCGCTGTGTGGTCAGCGCTAACGCCTGCTGGTACTTTAAATCGGTATCCGAAGAAGCTGAGCAGGCTTCGCTGGCGGTATTAGCCCGACACACCGTGGCAAGCGCGCTGGAAGAGGTCAAAAAAGCCGATAGCAGCGGCTGCGATCCGGTACCTGAGCTTATGGCCCAGTATAAAGAAACGTTTTAACGGTTGATCTGATGTGAAAAAAAAGCGCCTTACTGTGAAGGCGCTTTTTTGTTTTCTGCAACATCCCTATGCAGGCAGAACGTCCCTTTCCTCTTTACCGCGCGTAACGAATTTACGCAGCGTCACGTAAAACACCGGTGTCAGGAACAGACCAAACAACGTGACGCCCAGCATCCCGGAGAAGACCGTAATCCCGGTGACACCGCGCACTTCTGCGCCTGCGCCGTGGCCAAGGATCAGCGGAATGGTTCCGGCGATGAAGGCAATGGAGGTCATCACAATCGGGCGTAAACGCAGGCGGCAGGCCTCCAGCGCGGCTTCCATGATACCTTTGCCCTGAATTTCCAGCTCGCGGGCAAACTCCACGATAAGAATCGCGTTTTTACACGCCAGCCCCATCAGTACCACCAGTCCTACCTGCACGAACACATTGTTATCGCCACCGGTCAGCCAGACGCCAAACAGCGCGGACAACATTGTCATCGGCACGATAAGGATCACCGCCAGCGGCAGCGTCCAGCTTTCATACAGTGCCGCCAGCACCAGGAAGGCCAGCAGCACCGCGACCGGGAAGACGATCAGCGCCGTATTACCTTGTGTCGCCTGCTGGAAGCTCAGATCCGTCCATTCAATATTCATTCCGTTCGGCAATATCTGCTTAGACATACCTTCCAGCTGCGTCATCGCCTGGGCGGACGAGAGTACGCGCGGGTCGGCATCGCCAATCAGGTCAGCCGCCGGGTAGCCATTGTAGCGGATCACCGGATCCGGCCCGTAGGTGGTGCTGATCTTAACCATACTGCCAATCGGCACCATTTCACCCTGGTTATTACGGGTACGTAAGTTCGCAATATCCTCCACGCTCTCGCGGTACGGTCCGTCGGCCTGCGCCATTACACGCCAGGTACGCCCGAACTGGTTGAAGTCGTTCACATAAGACGAGCCCAGATAGGTTTGCAGCGTACCGAACAGATCGGTCAGCGACACGCCCTGCGCTTTCGCCTTGTCACGGTCAACCTGCACGTCCAGCTGTGGAACGTTGGCCTGGTAGGTCGAGATCGGGAAATGCATCCCCGGCGTCTGCATAATCGCACCGGACATGGTATTCACCGCGTTCTGCAATGCGCCATAGCCAAGACCGGCACGATCCTGAATGTACAGGGAATAACCCGACCCCTGCCCCAGCCCCAAAATCGGCGGCGGCAGAATGGAGAAGCCAAAGCCCTGCTGGATTTGCGCAATTTTCGCATTGATTTCAGCGTTAATTTCCGCAGCACTGTGTTTACGCTTGTCGAACGGCTTCAGGCCAAAGAAGACCGTTCCGGTGTTCGGCGTATTGGTGAACTGCAGCGCATTCAGCCCCGGGAAAGCAACCGCATAGTCCACGCCTTCGGTATTCATCCCGATTTCGCTCATTTTGCGGATCACCGCATCAGTACGCGCCAGCGACGAGCCTTCGGGCATTTTCACGCCACCAATCAGGTACAGCTTATCCTGTGTCGGAATAAAGCCACCGGGAACCGCTTTAAACATGACGCCTGCGGCACACAGCAGCAGCAGATACACCACAAACACCGCGCCACGTCGGCCGAGCGTTTTACCCACCAGCCCCTGATAGCCAGTCGAGCTACGATGGAAAAAGCGGTTAAACGGTCGGAAAATCCAGCCGAACAGACGATCGATAAGCCGGGTCGGGAAATCTTTCGGTGCGCCGTGCGGTTTTAACAGCAGAGCAGCCAACGCTGGCGAGAGCGTCAGCGAGTTGATGGCGGAGATCACCGTCGAAATGGCAATCGTCACCGCAAACTGTTTGTAGAACTGGCCGGTGACGCCGGAAAGGAACGCCATTGGCACAAACACCGCGCACAATACCAGCGCAATCGCGATAATCGGCCCGGACACTTCACGCATCGCCTGATGCGCCGCCGCAAGCGGAGCAAGCCCCTCTTCGATATTTCGCTCGACGTTTTCCACCACCACGATGGCATCATCCACCACGATACCGATAGCCAATACCAGCCCGAACAAACTCAGGGTATTAAGCGAAAAGCCCAGCAGGTAGAGAACGCTGAACGTCCCCACGACCGAAACCGGCACCGCGATCAGCGGAATGATCGACGCACGCCAGGTTTGCAGGAAGAGGATCACTACCAGTACGACCAGCACTACCGCTTCCAGCAGCGTTTGCACCACCGCACGGATGGAATCGCGCACGAATACCGTCGGATCGTAAGGTGCCGCCCACTTCATATCTTCCGGGAAACGGGTGGACAGTTCCGCCATTTTAGCGCGCACCGCGTTAGACAGATCGATGGCGTTTGCGCCAGGAGACTGGAAGATACCGATCCCGACCGCGTCTTTATTGTTAAGCTGCGAACGCAACGCATAGCTGCCCGATCCCATTTCAATACGCGCCACGTCGCGCAGGCGTACCAGCGACCCGTCCTGAGACGTTTTGAGAATGATATTGCCAAACTCTTCTTCGGTATGCAGACGCCCCTGGGCGTTAATGGAGATCAGGAAATCGCTCTCCTTCGGCAGCGGCTCGGCGCCCAGCTGCCCGGCCGACACCTGCACGTTTTGCTCCTGCATCGCCGTGACGACATCCGAGGCGGTCAGCCCGCGCGCCGCTACTTTATTGGGATCCAGCCAGACGCGCATCGCGTATTCGCCTGAGCCAAAAATCTGGATCTGGCCGACACCGGGCAGACGCGCCAGTTCGTCCTTCACTTTCAGCGTGGCGTAGTTGCGCATATACAGAGAGTCGTATTTACCGCCAGGCGAAAACAGATGCACCACCAGGGTCAGCGTAGGAGACTGTTTCTGCGTCGTGATGCCCAGACGGCGCACATCCTCCGGCAGACGCGCCTCGGCCTGCGCCACGCGGTTTTGTACCTGAACCTGCGCCTGATCCGGGTCGGTTCCAGGACGGAAAGTGACGGTCGTCACCAGCACGCCATCAGAACCCGCGACGGATTTCATGTACATCATGTTCTCAACGCCGTTGATCGCCTCTTCCAGCGGCGTTGCCACGGTCTCAGCAATCACTTTCGGGTTGGCGCCCGGGTACTCCGCGCGCACCTGTACGCTTGGCGGTACGACATCAGGGTATTCGCTCACCGGCAACAGCGGGATGGCGATTAATCCTGTGATAAAAATCAGAATCGACAGGACGGCAGCGAAAATCGGCCTGTCGATAAAAAAGCGGGAAAAGTCCATGGGTAGGATTCTCAGGTCAGATGATCAGTTGAGGGCGGCGCTGGCGGTCATGGCGACGGTTTTCGCGTTAACCGGCATACCCGGCATAAACACTTTTTGTAAACCATCGACGATGACTTTATCGCCGGGTTTCAGCCCCTGCTGCACGATGCGTAAGCCGTCCGCCAGGCGCCCTGGCGTAATATCGCGTCGCTGTGCTTTGCCCTCTTTATCCACGATATAAACATATTTGCGATCCTGATCGGTCAGCACCGCTTTGTCGTCAATAAGCGTGGCCTGGAATTCAGCGCTGCCCGGCAGGCGAACGCGAGCGAAGAGACCCGGCGTGAACTGACGCTGCGCGTTATCCAGCAGCGCGCGCATACGGATCGTACCGGTACTCGGCGCCAGCTGATTATCCAGGAAATCCACTTTGCCCTGATGGGGATACCCTTCCTCACCCGCCAGGCCAATTTCAACCGGTAGTGCAGTGTGATTGCTGGACGCCCCCTGCCCGCTGCGGGCGAGGTTTTGATAGTGGAGGTAGGTTGACTCATCCACGTCAAAGTAGACGTACACCGTCTTCTGCGAGACCAGCGTTGTCAGCACGCTGGCGCTGTCGCCCGCCGTGACCAGATTACCGCTGGTGATCAACGCGCGGCTGGCGCGGCCATCAATCGGTGCCGTTACTTTCGTGAAATCGAGGTTAAGCTGCGCGGCGTCTACCGCAGCCTGCGCGGCGCGAATATCGGCCTGCGCCTGAATGGCGGCCGCACGGCGCTGCTCCCACTCTTCACGGGATACCAGGTTGGTATTGATGAGTTTATCGGTACGGTTAGCCTCGCTTCGGGCCAGGCTGGCCTGCGTTTTGGCTCTCTCCAGCGTCGCCTGCGCCTGCTCCAGCGCGGCACGATAGGTTCTGTCATCAATCGTGAACAGCACCTCACCCTTTTTCACCTCCTGGCCGTCGGTGAAATTCACTTTGTCGATATAGCCAGAGACGCGGGGGCGAAGCTGAACGCTCTCCACGGCTTCGATCCGGCCGTTAAAGCTATCCCACTGACTAATGGATTTCACAACCACATCAGCAGCATTGACGGCGGGCGCAGGTGGTGCAGCATTTTGCGCGGCGCTGTTATCACATCCGATAAGCAACAGGGAGAGCAATATCGCTCCCAGCGCATGCAGAGGTTCGTTTCCCCAGGTTTTTTGCAGGCTCATTATTTTTATTCCGGTAATTGTAGCCGCCGGGCAAGACGCGGCAGGAGGCACCGCGCCACTTCCTTTGTCCGGGCTGGCTTAAGGCCATTTGTGTCGTTCATCGCCACAAAACTGTAACAGTTGCGAATACACTATTCGCGGCGATTGTAGGAAGGCGCTTAACTAAGTGCAAGAATAATTGTTGCACTTTATGTGCTATTCGATCGGATGTTAAAAAGGCCCGTTTCAGGTAAGGATTTAAATGCAACAATAAAACTTGCAATTACTGCAAAAACGCGCCACCTTTAAATGCAACAGATAAAGATACCATTTAACAGGCTGCGTGGAGGTAACTCGATGAACACGGGCGCATTTATGCATGATTTACTCGACTGGATTGACAACAACCTTGATAGCCGTCTGGATATTGAGTCCGTCGCCAGGCGCTCCGGCTATTCGAAATGGCACCTTCAGCGCCTGTTTAAAGAACATACGGGCTACCCTCTCGCCGGGTACATTCGCGCGCAAAAGCTGCAAAAATCCGTTGAGCGCTTAACCCACAGCGACGAACCGATTCTGAACGTGGCGATCGCGTTGGGTTTTGACTCTCAGCAATCCTTCAACCGCAGTTTTAAACGGCAATATGGTCAGGCTCCAGGCGCATGGCGGCGCAGTGTGGCCTCCCGTGAAACCCAGCAGGCGCACACGTAACGCACATTTTGCTGCAACTTTTTCCGGCCCCTGTTATACTGTACATAACTACAGTATGAGAGGTGCGTGATGGCTGTTGAAACAAAATATGTTGTCGTAAGAAAAGGTGAAGAGAAAATGACATTTGCCAGTAAGAAAGAGGCTGACGCTCACGACAAACTGCTTGATATGGCAGAGGCGTTTACCGACTGGCTTTTGCAAAGCGGAATGCAGATGGATGAAACGCAGGCTGAAGATCTTGGCCTGTATCTCGCCGAGCAGAAAGATGCCGTGCAGCATATTTTGCGAACCAGTAAGCTCCCGGCTCTTGATACCCCTGCTGACGATAAAACCGAGTCAGGTGCAGCTGACAGTAAAAAAATCAGGGCGGTTAAAGCGGCCTGATGGCCACATCATCATTCCTGTTGCCCGGTCTGCTGTGGTAACGCATCGCAGACCTCTTGTAACTCATTAAAAAACCTTGCCACATGGAAACCATCGCAGACAGAATGATGTACCTGAACGGCGAGAGGTAATAATACCCTGCCCTCTTGCTCGTAATATTTTCCAAGCGTAAACATAGGGGCAAAAAAGTTTTTCATATTAGCCACGCTAACGCTGAAGCTCGTAAAACTTACCCACGGAATGCCGGATATAAAAAAGATATTTTCCCTGGATTCTTCTTTTGGCCAATACGCAAGTTTATCGCCATAGCGAGCCATGTCTTCAGAATAGGTTTTCTGAAAGTGCTGTATATCGCCATCGTAATGACTCCATAATGATGAAAAGGTCTCTGTTTCATTATGGAAAATCGTATAATTTGGATGAATTTCATTCCATATGACAAGCTCATTGTCCTTCATGGCCATACGGAATTCTGGGTGACGGTTAACGACTTTAGCAACGAGAAAAATAATCGTCGGATAAAACTTCCAGCCAACGTTTTTAATATGGCTTAGCAGCACGGTAATATCGACCAACACCGTCTGGTTAAACGTCGATTGAGCAAACCCCTGAAATACCTCAAAATGCTCCTTTCTTGCCCAACGGGATAAATCAACAGCCGTATATTCCGGGATTATTTTTTCCATTTTTAAGCCTTTGTTGAGCAAGCAGATCTTGACGTTAGCCTAAGTTTTTTTCCTGACTTAAGCAAGCAGGGGCCTGCAGTTCACATGTCGAAGAAAAACACGTTCACAGAAATTACATTTTCAGCGTATCAATAACGGCCCTCAAAGCCGGCGATACGTTGCGGTGCGGATAATAAAGATATAGCCCGTCCATGCGCAGGCTATAGCGCTGCAATACCCGGATAAGCGTTCCTTTTTCAAGATCATCAGCCACCAGCTCAAGCGGAACATAAGCCAGCCCAAGCCCAAGTCGTGCGGCTTCGGCCTCCATATAGCTGTCTGACAATGCCCACTGCCCCTCTGGCCGATGGGTGATTTTTTTCCCGTCCTCGACCAGTTCCCACTGATAATCACTCCCGTCAGCAAACTGATAGGCAATGCAGGGATGCGCCACTAAATCAGCTGGCGTCTGGGGAAAGCCGTAACGCCTGAAGTGCGCCGGTGTAGCCACTATGGCCATTTCCATATCGGGCGTGATACGCACCGCAATCATTCCCTGACTGACCTCAGCTCCCAGCCTGACACCCGCATCAAACCGCTCGGTGATGATGTCGACGAAGCGGCTTTCATTTATGAGTTCCAGCCTGATATCCGGGTAACGCTGTTTAAAAATGGCGAGCTTTGGCAGCAGGCATTTGTCGATGGCGTGCTGACTGGCGTTAATGCGCACCGTGCCGGACGGTGTCTGACGATAATGTGCGAGGGTCGCCAGACCCGAATCAAGTGCATCGAACGCGGATTCGGCTGTCTGATAGAGCTGCTCCCCGGCGTGGGTTAACGACAGCTTACGCGTGGTGCGAACGAGAAGCTGGACGCCCAACCGCTCCTCCAGCTCGCGCACCGAGCGGCTCACCCCGGATTGCGCCAGCCCAAGCCGCTGCGCAGCCGCGGTGAAACTTCCCTCCCGCACCACCTGCATAAACAGATACAGCTCATTGTAGTTTTCTCGCTTCGCCATTACGCCCCGCAATTCATAACAATTTGATATTAATTCTAGCAGATTATGGCCTCTAATCAGCACTCATTCTGCTAACTATAATGGCCGCAACACAACACCGCAGGGTATCGATACATGAAAACATTCACCCAAAAACTGTCTGTTGCGATGCTGCTATGCGCATCATTAAGTGGAGTGACAACCATGAGTTATGCAGAAGCCACCAATCCTAACGCCCCCGTCTCGATGGTTACAGCCTGGGACAAAACCTTTGCCAAAAGTGACCGGGTTGATCACCGTAAGGTCTCCTTCCAGAACCGTTACGGTATTACCCTGGTAGGCGATCTCTATCTTCCTAAAAACCGTGGCGACCGTAAGCTGGCAGCGATTGCCGTCAGCGGGCCATTTGGCGCGGTCAAAGAGCAGTCCAGCGGTCTCTACGCGCAGACCCTGGCGGAAAAAGGGTTTGTAACCCTGGCGTTCGACCCTTCCTGGACGGGCGAAAGTGGCGGTCAGCCGCGCAACGTCGCGTCACCGGACGTCAACACCGAAGACTTTAGCGCCGCGGTTGATTTCCTGGGCGTGCAGAAAGAGGTCGACCGTAAGCGCATTGGCATCCTTGGGATCTGCGGCTGGGGCGGTATGGCGCTGAATGCGGCATCCATGGATACGCGCATCAAAGCTGTCGCCACCAGCGTAATGTATGACATGAGCCGGGCGATGGGTCACGGCGTAGGCGACGGCAAAGATCGTTATTCTTCGGCAGATCGCCATGCTGTGCTGCAGTACCTGAATGAACAGCGCTGGAAGGATGCCGGGAACGGCACCTTTGCACAGGGCGGCCATGACATTTATGTTGACGAGAACGGCAAAGTGACCGCATCAGAACGTATTTTGCCAGAAGCCTTGCCCGCCAACCCGAATCCGGTGCTGAAAGAGTTTTATGACTACTACCGCATGCCGCGTGGCTTCCACGCGCGTTCCGTCAACTCAACCGGCGCATGGACGGCAACCATGCCGCTCTCGTTCATGAACATGCCGCTGCTGAACTATGCCGGAGAGATCGCTATCCCGACGCTTATCGTGACCGGCGAAAAGGCGCACTCCCGTTATTTCGCCGAAGATGCGTTTAAAGCGGTCGGCAGCAAGCAGAAAGAACTGGTGATTGTCCCGGGCGCAAACCATGTCGATCTCTACGACAATGCTGCCGGGAAGATCCCATTCGCACAGTTTGAACAATTCTTTAAAAACAGCCTGAAATAAACCTCCCTGCTGCCCGTTTCGACGGGCGGCTCTCTTCGCGAAATCAGACGATGTCCACATTAAACCACACCACTTCACAGCATGAGGAACATGCGTACTGGGGAGGCATTTTTGCCATGACCCTTTGCGTATTCGTCCTGATTGCCTCGGAATTTATGCCCGTGAGCCTGCTCACCCCGCTTGCCGCAGATTTAGGCGTGACGGAGGGGCTTGCAGGCCAGGGCATTGCTATCTCCGGCGCGCTGGCGGTACTGACCAGCCTCTGCCTCTCCCGGCTTGCCGGGAATATGAATCGTAAACACCTTCTGCTGGGCATGACGATACTGATGGCGCTCTCGGGGCTCATTATTGCCTTCGCCACGAACTATCAGACGTATATGACCGGTCGCGCACTGATCGGTATCGCCATCGGCGGGTTCTGGTCCATGTCGGCGGCAACGGCTATTCGCCTGGTTCCCCATCATCAGGTCACGCGCGCGCTGGCTATTTTCAACGGTGGTAACGCGCTGGCAACGGTCGTGGCCGCCCCGCTAGGCAGCTACCTGGGGGCAACCATTGGCTGGCGCGGTGCCTTCCTTTGTCTGGTGCCCGTGGCAATCGCGGCATTCCTGTGGCAGTACGTTAGCCTGCCAAATATGAGCGGGCGTAAAAACAGTGCGTCAGGTGAAGGCGTCTTTCGGCTATTTCGCCAGCCTGTCGTATCCATCGGTCTGATAGCCTGCAGCCTGTTCTTTATGGGACAGTTTGCGCTATTTACCTATGTGCGCCCATTTCTCGAGACCGTCACGCACGTCAGCGCCTCCGGGCTATCGCTGATTTTGCTCGCCATCGGCATTGCCGGATTTGTTGGCACCCTTCTCGTTACTCTGGTTCTGAACGCGGCGTTTTACCTGACGTTAATAGCGATTCCACTGCTGATGGCCGCCATCGCTGGCGCGTTGATTTTGACCGGGCATAACGTGTGGATTGTTGCCCTGCTGTCAGGCTTTTGGGGAATGCTGGCGACGGCAGCACCGACGGGCTGGTGGACGTGGGTCGCCCGAACGCTACCGGAGGATGCCGAAGCGGGTGGAGGGTTAATGGTCGCGGTGATCCAACTCGCCATTGCACTGGGTTCAACGGCGGGCGGTATGGTGTTTGATCGCCTCGGCTGGCAGAGCACGTTTGCCCTGAGCGGCATAGTGCTGCTTTGTGCGGCTGCGTTGACGTTTATCACATCGCGTTATAAATGAGCGATACGATGTTTTGACCGAGAATTGAGCGATAAAATTTTTAATGTATATATTAGCCTTCCGTTAATTGGATGTTCCATCTCTGGCTAAAATTAACATTATCGATAGCAGGCTATTCATATAAAAAATGAATTAATTTCACTAAGTGCATAATTAATGCTTACATGTTCCCTTTCAATTTCCAATTTGAAATCAATCTATTTACTCGCTGCATGATTAAAATCAAATAACAAACATAAATATTATCCCGAACGAATATCACAGTGTCTTATCATATTCACGATAACAATCCTGTTATCTCTCGTTCTATGATAAGGATTACAGATGAAAGCATTGCCAAAAGTCGTAAAAGGCTCTGTCAACGAACTTTCAGGTAAAAATATCGTACCTGTCGTTGCGGGTATTGTTGCTGGGGTGATAGCGGGTGCGAGCGCCCCAGCGTTCGCCAGCAATAGTACACCAATGATTGCACCAACGCACTCCAAGGTTGCCGCCAGCAACAGCGTACAGCAACCTGGTACGTCTGTTTTACTGGCTAAACCTTCTCTGGAAGGACAAGCATTCGCGGCGCATTACAGCCACTCAAGTCATGCAAGCCATTCCAGCCACTATTCCTGCACGCCTGGTTCAACGTGCTAACACTCAAGGCCAGCTGCAGGCTGGCCATTCCGGAAGGAGATGCTCATGGATAACCTCAAACATGGAAAGAATGAATTAGGGGAATATTTTTTGTTGCCCCTAAACAAAAAACTCTATAGCCGTGAAGCTATAATGAAAACATGCTACTCGTTTACCGATGATTTCTTCATTCATGCCGTCAAATCAGAAAATGAAGATGTTGGTATCTATATCTACCAAAAAAACGACAGCGTTAATGATATGAATACCGTAGCAAAGCGCTTTTTACATTTACTTCATGAAAATCAGATGCGTCAAATCATTCATGATGAAACTTCAGCCTTACATGAAGAGATCGTCAGGAAAGCATTCTCCCCGGCCGCCGTGTTTGTTGAAAAACGGGTACAGGCTGACACTCAAGATATTTTAAAATCGGTAGTATAAGACGATGATAATCAAGCTTGACCCACATTTTTATACTCAGGGCGCTATAGAGAATATAGCCCAACAATTCAATGATTATTTGAGTGTAGAGTTTACCATTAAAGAGGCGTTCTGTCTGAGGATAAGTATCAATAAAAAATATCTCTCAGATGCACCTCTCATTATGAATACCTTCCTGACTAACATCCTTGATCTCAGTATACAGGACATCATGCACAATGAGCGTTAGATTTAAATCTCCCGATGAGTTTGCTTCTCAGTCATATCAACTACTTCCATTCAGATTCAGCCAACTGGATGACGGAAATTATTTCCTTTCGACTGATTATGGCGAGTGGATGTGTATTAGCCCTTCACAACTTACTACACTCATCAATAAGGAGAAGATTGAAGATGAAACGCTTTGGTATGAACTGAAGGCCAAACACATGGTCAGTAACGGAATTGATGACAACCAGATCGCTTTACTCTCCTCCCGATACAGAACAAAGAAATCATTCCTGGAAAACTTTTCTCAGCTCCATATTTTTGTCCTCACCGTTCGCTGTAACAACTCCTGCGTCTATTGTCAGGCCTCTCGTAAGAGCTGCCAGTCCGATCAATCTCGTTATGATATGAGTCCGGAGACCCTTGAAAAGAGTATTGATTTATTCTTATCTATGCCTTCAGACAAGCTTACGCTTGAATTTCAGGGGGGAGAGTCCACGCTGAATATGGGCCTCATCCGTCAGGCCATCGCCTTGGTCAACAGGAAAAATACCCGAAAAGATATTCAATTCGTGGTTTGTACTAATTTGTGCGAGTTGAATGACGAAGATCTCGACTTTTTGCTAGAGCATAATTTTTCAATCAGCACATCGCTTGATGGCCCTCAGGCGTTGCATGATGCTAACCGTAAATATGCAAAATCAGGTGCATGGAGTGCACTCATTTCAACGCTTAATAAAATCAAACGGCGTGATGCGTTTGACAGAGTTAGCGCACTGATGACAACGACCCGGCCAAGCCTTGATATGGCTGAAGAGATTATAAATGAATATGTAAGCCATGGATTTCGGAGTATTTTCATCCGCGAACTTAATCCTTATGGCTTCGCACAGAAATACTTCCATAAAATCGGGTATACCACGGAACAATTTCTGGCGTTTTATGAGAAGTGTCTCGATTACATCATTCGCATTAATCACGATGGAATTGCATTTCGCGAATCCTATGCTGCATTGATCATGAAAAAGCTCATGACGCCTTGGGCAACAGGATTTGTGGATCTTCAGTCCCCCTGTGGATCTGGTTTTGGGGTCACACTGTATAACTATGATGGAAACATCTACCCAAGCGATGAAAGCCGAATGATGTCAGAAACGGGCGATCAGCATTTCAAAATGGGGAGTGTTTTTGAGAATAGCCCAGAAGAACTTTTCTTTGGCTCAGTCATGCAAGAACTCGCCTCTGCAGGAGTCAATGACTGCCTGCCCGTCTGTTCTGACTGTGCGTTTGCTCCCTACTGCGGCGCAGACCCTGTACGCCGCTATCAGGTAACAGGTTCAGTTTATGGCCATCCCGGTAAAGACGATTTCTGTTTAAAAAACAAAGGTATTATTTCGATGATTATTAAACGATTTGTTGAAGGCGATCGCGAGACCCGTCGTATTCTGATGCAATGGGGAATGAAATGAAAACACGATGCACTGACGATACGCTTTTTCTTTCTACTCAGGCAGAAAGCATCTGGCACCTGAAGGCAGCACTATTTGGTAAAGTCGCTGTCGAATTAAATCAAATCGCAGCGGATAGCATTGTCTTTCTGACCTCCGGCAAATCTATACCAGTGTCAGCATTGCCCTCTGCACGCGCAATCATTTGTACAAAGAACAATCCGAACTTTGAAGACTTAATCGCCCAGGGGGAGACACCGGTTATCGTCGTTTCAGAAGAAACTGTTTTCAGTGAGGGCGATGTAATAACCATCAGCGAGCGGGGGCGGATCCATCGCTTATTTCGTGCAAGCTCTAAGAACAACGCATTCCTGGTGACTGAAGTTTGCAACAACCTCTGTGTAATGTGCCCGCAGCCTCCTAAACCGGAAGCAGCAATTAACCAGGGTGATATTGAGCAGCGGATCCTAAAAACTCTTGCCCTGATTGATGATAAGCACTTTCCGGAAGCACTCTGTATTACGGGGGGGGAACCGACAATGTTAAACGAAGGATTGCTTCATATTATTGAGGCGATTTCAGAAAGAAACCAACAGACGTTAATACACTTGCTGACGAATGGCCGCTACTTATGTCAGGGGAACTATACAGCGCGTCTGGCACAGAAAAGTAATCATCATTTGCTCGCCGGCATCCCCCTTTTTGGTCATGTTTCAGAGATTCACGACTATGTTGTTCAATGCGAAGGGGCATTTGATCAAACAATGGCCGGTTTGTTAAATTGCTACAAACACGGGATTGACATTGAACTGCGCGTTGTACTGAACAAAGTAACGGTAAAATATTTAACTGCGCTGGCAGAATTTATTTCCCGAAATCTCTTTTTCGTTAAGCATGTTGCGCTTATGGGCATGGAGAACATGGGATATGCAAAACTGAACCGGGAAGCCGTATTTATCGATCCCTGGGAGTATAAGGATACGCTATCCGCCACCATCGAGATTTTTCAGTTATATGGTATTGATGTAAGGGTCTTTAACCTTCCTTTATGTATTGTTAACGAAGACACACGAGCCCATTGCAAACAGAGTATCAGCGACTTTAAGAATAGCTGGAGCCCTGTTTGTACCTCCTGTATGAAACGCGACGCATGCTGCGGTTTTTTCAGTTCCTCGACGGATAAATTTTGGTTATCCAACCATATCAGTCCTTTTGTTACAGACCTGGAGAGAAAACACCCGAGTTTTGGAGGTTGAATTCTGTTCAAGCCAGTGTGTTGTTTTAGATCGTTCATACCCTTAAAGGGCACCAGCACTATGCTAAAGATCCTCGGCCAAACCACCTGCATCAACGTGCGCAAAGTGCTCTGGATCTTCGAGATGCGGGCATCGACGGGCAGCAGGAAGATGACGGCAGCGGTTTTGCCTCAACGGAAACGGATGCTTTCCGAGCCCTGACCCCCAATGCCATCGTGCCGGTACTGATCGATGACGATTTCGTACTGTGGGAATCTAACGCCACCTGCCGTTATCTGGCGCGCAAAGCCGGACGTCGCGATCTTCTGCCCGCAGAGTCACAGCTCTGAGCCAAAGTTAAGAGCTGGATGGACTGGCTGGCGACCGAACTTAACGACGCCAGGCCCTATATCTTCCCAGCGCTGTGGCGTAACAACCCTGGCTTTAACGACCCTGAGCGCATTGCGGCAGGAATAAAAGAGTGGAACCACTGCATCACCATTCTGGAAAGCCAACTGCAGCGCATCGCTCTTACCCTTGCGGATGTGGTGCTTAGGCTGTCGGTGAATCGATGGAAAATAACGCCGTTTGATAAACCCGACGCGCCCGCGATTGAGGCCTGGTTTGAACACCTTAACCAGCGACTGGCATTTTTGCATCATGGAAATAACGGCGTAGCGTGAGGTTTCAGTTTGGAATACTTTTCGTAAGGATATTTTATTTAATTACTAAACCCTCAACGTCGCCAGAGGGAATAATAATTAAGCAATATCCTGGACAGCCCGTCGACACGCTTTGCTAGCCTGATTATTCAGGCAAAGCTCACCCCGGAGGTATTCTTGCTGATTAAACTCAAGAAAGAACGAACGCACCAGGAGGATCGCCGGCTTGCTCTCTGGCTGGCGACCTCAGCAGGTTTGCTCAACGCCATCGCCCTTGGGGCCTTTGGCTTTTTCCCCTCTCATATGACCGGCAACACCTCACAATTATCCAGCGAAGTCTCCTCCACCGATCTGAGCGATATCATTTTCTTTGGCTCGATTATTCTCTCCTTTGTGGCGGGTGCAATCCTTGCGCGTCTTATCGTGATATGGGGCATTATCCATAACGTCAGGCTGGTTTTTTGCCAAATCCTTTTTGTCGAAGGGATATTATTAACCGGCGTATCTCTCTACGAGATGTATTTCCATGCGCTCACCAGCAACCGCGAGATTATTATTTTCCTGTGCTGTCTGATGGGCATTCATAATTCAACCTCCACACAGCTTTCCGGCGGACGGGTGAGATCGACGCACATTACCGGCACGCTGACGGACGCGGGAATTTCCCTGGCCTCCGTCACGGTTGCCATGCTTCGCAGGGATTACTCCAAAGATACCGCGGCACAAAAAAGTCAGTTGAAAACCCACTTAACCACCCTTTTCTCGTTCATTACCGGGGGTATCGCCGGGTTACTGCTCTTCAGATGGGTTGGCTTCAACGCCATGCTGGCGCTCGGGTTGATGCTCTCCGTTGTCGCGACCGTATCGATTATCAGTATCTCAGTGCGTGTTCGCCGTGTACGCCCCCTACTCAGCAGATAAAGCTCTCAGGCAGGGTGACAGGAACATCGCGATACGTGACCCTGTCACTTTATGGGCTGCGCTTTAGGACTATTCTGCCTGCGCCATATTCAGCCCTTACGCCATAAGGCCTGACTTAAGGTTGTCACGCTTTTCATAGGGTTACTGATTTTCCCCCTTCGCTGGAACCCTTCCCAAACGCTTGCTATAGGTCAGTTACCCCTGCCGAAACATGGCATAACAACAGGCAACCGGTGGTTGCTATAACGCATGCGCACAGGGAGACACACCGCAATGCACCCATTACTCAAACGTTCGCTGCTGTTTGTTGGCGCGATTATCGTGGTTCTTGCCCTTCTCATCTGGGGGATCGGACTTGAGACAATCAAGGCGCGTCAGGTTGACCTGATTTATCTCGGGCAACAGCACATGATACTGGTTTTCTCGTCGATGTTTTTTGCCCTGCTGGTCGGTATTCCGGCCGGTATCCTGCTGAGCCGCCCGGCCGCGCGGGGTATCGCCGAATATGTGATGCAAATTTTCAACGTGGGTAACACGCTGCCACCGCTGGCCGTGCTGGCCCTGGCGATGGTGGTGATTGGCATCGGCGATACGCCCGCCATCATCGCGCTGTTTCTTGCCTCGCTGCTGCCCATTGTGCGCAATACTTACGCGGGACTGTGTTCCGTTCCGGCCTCGTTACTGGAAGCGGCAAACGGGATCGGGATGACCAAATGGCAGCGTCTGCGTCAGGTTGAATTGCCCAACGCCTGGCCCGTCATGCTCTCCGGGATCCGCATCGCCACCGCCATCAACGTCGGTACCGCGCCGCTGGCCTTCCTGATTGGTGCCAGCAGCTACGGTGAGCTGATTTTCCCCGGCATCTACCTGAACGATTTTCCGACCCTGATCCTCGGCGCGGCGGCCACCGCCCTGTTCGCCCTGATCCTCGATACCCTGCTGGCGGCGCTGGGTCGCGTGATGAGCCCCCATCTCGCTCAATAACAATAACAAGGAGCTTTTATGAGACTGTTTTCCGGCCTGACGGCGCTGTGCGCCGCGGCGCTCTTCACCAGCCAGGCAATAGCAGCCCCGCTGATCCTGGCAACCAAAAGCTTTACCGAGCAGCATATTCTCTCGGCCATGACCGTGCAGTATTTACAGAAGAAAGGATTCCAGGTACAGCCGCAAACCAATATCGCCACGGTGATTTCCCGTAACGCGATGATCAACAAACAGATTGATATGACCTGGGAGTACACCGGCACGTCATTAATCATCTTTAACCACATCAACAAACGCATGTCGCCGCAGGAGTCTTACGAGACGGTGAAACGCCTGGACGCAAAGCACGGTCTGGTATGGCTTAAACCCGCTGACATGAACAATACCTATGCTTTCGCCATGCAGCGCAAGCGCGCCGAGGCGGAACATATCAACACCATGTCAGAGATGGTGGCGAAGATTGAGCAGATCCGTAAAACCAACCCGGACAAAAACTGGCTGCTGGGCCTGGACCTGGAATTTGCCGGGCGCAGCGACGGCATGAAGCCGCTGCAGGCCGCCTATAACATGACGCTGGACCGCCCGCAGATCCGTCAGATGGACCCGGGACTGGTCTATAACGCGGTGCGCGACGGCTTTGTCGACGCCGGTCTGATTTACACCACCGACGGGCGCGTGAAGGGCTTTGACCTGAAGGTGCTGGAAGATGATAAAGGCTTCTTCCCGAGCTATGCGGTCACTCCGGTGGTGCGTAAAGACACGCTGGAGGCTAATCCGGGTCTGGAAGAGGCGCTCAATACCCTCTCCGCCCAGCTCAACAACGACGTTATCACCGAGCTGAACAAGAAGGTGGATATCGACCATCAGTCACCGCAGCAGGTCGCCCGTGATTTCCTGCGTAGCAAACAGTTGCTGTAGGAGGCGCTATGGATACCGTTCACTACATCCTGGATAACTGGGACTATCTGTTAACCCTGACGCTGCAGCACCTGTGGCTGGTGGCGCTGGCCGTGGGTTTAGCCATCCTCATCGGCGTCCCACTGGGCGTTCTGATTGTCCGTCATAAATGGCTGGCAACGCCGGTACTGGGCATCGCTACCATCGTGCTGACCATTCCGTCCATCGCCCTGTTTGGTCTGATGATCCCGCTCTTTTCGCTGATCGGTCAGGGTATCGGTGCCCTGCCCGCGATTACGGCGGTGTTTCTCTACTCGCTGCTGCCGATTGTACGTAACACCCATACGGCGCTCGACAGCCTGCCGCCGGGGCTGCGTGAAGCCGGACGGGGCATCGGCATGACCTTCTGGCAGCGTCTGCGCTGGGTGGAAATCCCGATGGCGCTGCCGGTAATTTTCGGTGGGATCCGTACCGCCGTCGTCATGAATATTGGCGTGATGGCGATTGCCGCGGTAATCGGCGCGGGTGGCCTGGGCCTGCTGCTGCTCAACGGTATTGGCGGAAGTGATATTCGCATGTTGATTGCGGGCGCGCTGATGATTTGTCTTTTAGCTATTGTGCTCGACTGGCTGCTGCACCGTTTGCAGGTGGTTCTGACTCCAAAGGGGATTCGATAATGATAAAACTGGAAAACCTCACCAAACACTTTTCACAGAAGCACGGCCAGACCTTTAAGGCCGTCAATAACGTCAACCTGAACGTTCCCGAAGGGGAAATGTGTGTCCTGCTCGGCCCGTCCGGCTGTGGGAAAACCACGACCCTGAAGATGATTAACCGCCTTATCACACCCAGCAGCGGAACAATCCTCATTAACGGTGAAGACACCAGCGGGATGGACACGGTGACCCTGCGCCGCAATATTGGCTACGTGATCCAGCAGATTGGCCTGTTCCCGAACATGACTATCGAAGAGAACATCACCGTTGTACCGCGCATGCTGGGCTGGGATAAAGCGCGCTGCAAAACCCGCGCCGAAGAGCTGATGGATATGGTGGCAATGGATCCGCGTAAGTTTCTTAGCCGCTATCCGCGCGAGATGTCCGGCGGCCAGCAGCAGCGTATCGGCGTCATCCGCGCCCTGGCGGCGGATCCTCCGGTACTGCTGATGGATGAACCGTTCGGCGCGGTGGACCCCATCAATCGCGAGGTGATCCAGAACCAGTTCCTGGAGATGCAGCGCAAGCTGAAGAAAACGGTGATGCTGGTCAGCCACGATATTGATGAAGCCCTGAAGCTCGGCGACCGAATCGCGGTCTTCCGTCAGGGGAAAATCGTGCAGTGTGCCAGCCCGGATGAACTGCTGGCAAAACCGGCCAACGAATTTGTCGGCTCGTTTGTTGGTCAGGACAGGACGCTGAAGCGGCTGCTGTTGGTCTCCGCAGGAGACGTCACCGACCAGCAGCCGACCATTACGGCGCGGAGCTCTACGCCGCTTCCTGAAGCCTTTGCCACGATGGACGACAATGATATTCGCGCAATTACCGTGGTCGACGAGCACGGAAAACCGCTCGGCTTTGTGAAACGTCGCGAAGCGCGCAACGCCAGCGGTACCTGTGCCGACATCCTGCATCCGTTCCGCATGACCGGCAAGGCGGAAGACAACCTGCGCGTCGTGTTGTCACGTCTGTATGAAAGCAATACCAGCTGGATGCCGATCGTGGATGAGGACGGGCGTTACAACGGCGAGATTTCGCAGGACTATATTGCCGAGTACCTGAGTTCCGGGCGTACGCGTCGGGCACTGAATATTCATAGCGACAGTTAACCCTTCTGGCCGGGCCTCGCCCGGCGCTTTCGCACGCATACCTTTTGCTAACCCCGCGATTTCCCGCCACAATATTGTATCGTTCCCCTGTAATCGCGACCCATGCAACGTCTTCATGCTTACCCCGACATCCGGGCGATGTTTCGCCGACTGTTGATTGCCACCGTCACCGGCGTGCTGGCGGCGCTGGCCGTTGCGGTGTTTCGTCACAGCATGTACCTGCTGGAGTGGCTGCTTCTCAGCAACGACAGCGGTAGCCTGGTGAATGCCGCCGCATCGCTCTCGTCCTGGCGGCGCGCGCTGACGCCTGCGCTGGGTGGGCTGGCCGCCGGGGTACTGCTCTGGGGATGGCAACGACTGACCGCCCAGCGGCCTCACGCGCCAACCGATTACATGGAGGCGCTGGAGACCGGGGACGGCCAGTTTGATTACGGTGCCAGCCTTGTAAAATCCCTGGCGTCGCTGCTGGTCGTCGCCAGCGGAAGCGCCATCGGGCGCGAAGGGGCCATGATCCTGCTTGCCGCTCTCGCCGCCTCCTTTTTCGCTAGCCGTTTTACGCCCAAATCCGAATGGAAGCTCTGGATCGCCTGTGGTGCCGCGGCCGGGATGTCCAGCGCTTATCATGCCCCCTTAGCCGGAAGCCTGTTTATTGCAGAGATTCTGTTTGGCACGCTCATGCTGGCCTCACTCGGCCCCGTGGTTATTGCGGCGGTGGTGGCGCTTCTGACCACACGCCTGCTGGCACCTGGCGCCAGCACGCTCTATGAGGTCCATCTGAGCGGCATACTGACCGCGACAGATTATGCCCTGCTGGTCGCCATGGGTCTGCTGGCAGGTCTTTGCGGGCCCCTGTTGATGTGGCTGATGACGTTTAGCCACGGACTGTTTCTGCGTCTCAAACTTTCGCCGCCGTGGCAACTGGCGCTGGGGGGGTTGATCGTCGGGCTGCTGTCCCTCCTCACGCCGAAGGTATGGGGGAATGGCTACAGCGTGGTTCAGGCTTTTCTGCTCGCCCCGCCGCTGCTGTCGGTGATTGCCGGAGTGTTTATCTGTAAATTGCTGGCGGTACTGGCCAGCAGCGGTTCGGGTGCACCGGGCGGCGTGTTTACGCCCACGCTGTTTGTCGGCATGGCGACGGGGATGCTGTTTGCGCAGCTTTTCGCGCTGTGGTTACCGGGTTCTGAGACGGCAATATTGCTGGGACTGGCGGGAATGGCAACGCTACTTGCTGCGACCACGCATGCGCCCATTATGTCGGCGCTGATGGTCTGTGAAATGACCGGACAGTATGTTTTACTGCCCGGTTTACTGGTCGCCTGTGTGGTGGCGTCCGTGCTGTCGCGGACGTTACGCCACGACTCGATCTACGGCCAACACGCCGCCGAGGGCAGAGAGATCGATGTACTGCGCTAACTCGCGCTGCTCGGCACGAGGCAGATAAGGCAGCTCACCCACCAGCGGCCCAGGCAGTTTGGCGCTCAGCACGTCGATGATCTCCGCGTAGTGCGCCAGGCCCGGGTTGATACGGTTTGCCACCCAGCCCACCAGCGGCAGGCCGTCATTGGCAATCGCCTGCGCTGTCAGTAGCGCATGGTTGATACACCCTTCCTGGATACCCACCACCATCACCACCGGAAGCTGTTCCTGGACGACCCACTCAGAGAGCGGACGCAAATCATTCATCAGGCTGCGCCAGCCGCCCGTCCCTTCGACCACCACGTGATCAACCTTCTCGCTCAGGTTCGCCAGCCCATCGGACAGCAGGGGATAATTAATCAGACCGCTGTGCGCCACGCTGCTCTCCTCTTCGCTTAAGGCAATGGGATTGACCGCCTGATAAGGCAGTTCCAGCGACGAGACGCTTTGCAGCACCAGGGCGTCTTTATTACGCAATCCCTCTGGCGTCTCTTTACTCCCTTTTGCGACCGGTTTGTACCCTGCCACGCGTTTACCGCTTGCTGCAAGCGCCTGCAGCAATGCGCGGGATACGACGGTCTTGCCGACAGAGGTATCTGTACCAGTAACAAAGAAACGCTTAAGCATGACTCACTCCACCTCTTGGGTATGCTTCGAAAATATAAACCAGGTAAATAATTCAGTGGAGGAAGTCTACGGGATGCGTGCGCTACCCGGCTTGAGATAGCGCAATTTTTCGTACATCTGCGGAAAAGAGTTAACCCTGTAACAGGCGGATAAGCAGCGAGCCGTTATACATGGCATCTTTGACCAGCGCCGCACCTGCCATGGTGCCCTTGTTAGAGAATTGGGTGCTTTCCACCGCAATATTCTTGCTGTAGGCGGGAAGCGACTGCTGATGGATACAGGCCGAGATCGCCGGAAAGAGGATCTCCGCCGCCTGGCTGAGCGGGGAGCCAATCAGGATTTTTTGCGGGTTAAAGAGGTTCACCATAATCGCCAGGATGCGGCCAACGTTATTCCCCACCCCGGTAATAATATCCTTCGCCAGCAAATCTCCCTGACGCGCGGCGGCGCAGAGGGAATCGACCGTTAAGGGTTGGCCGTGCAGCGAGGAGCTCATGGACTGGCTGAGCCTGACCTGCGCCAGCTCCAGCACGCTTTCTACACTGGCAATAGTCTCCAGGCAGCCATGGTTCCCGCAGTAGCAGCGCTTCCCGTACGGGTCGACCTGAGTGTGCCCGATTTCCACCAGGCTGCTGCTCCCGGCGTGAAGAAGACGCCCGTCGGTGATGACACCCGCCCCAACGTTATGGTCGATCACCACCTGAATCACATCACGCGCACCGCGCGACGCGCCAAACAGGGCCTCCGCCATGGTCCAGGCACTGATGTCATGCTGAATATAGACCGGCACGCCGGTATGGTTTTTCAGCACCTCTCCCAGCGGCATCTCTTTAACATCGTCGTAAAACGGCATGCGGTGCACGATGCCGTTTTCGGTATCAATAATGCCCGGCATGGTGATGGCGATTGCCGTTAAGCGTTCCAGCCGCTGCTGATGGCGGATAAAGAAGTTATCGATATGGGAGACAATGGCATCGAGGAGCGATTGTTCCGCGTTGAGCGGCAGCTCAAGCCGATCCTCCACCACCAGTTTGCTGCTCAGATCGCGCAGCGCGAGGAAGATCTCCCCGCGACTGATGCGCAGTGACAGGTAATGCCATGCTTCCGTCTCAACCACCAGCCCGACCGCCGGACGGCCACGGCTGCCCGGCTCCTGAATTTCCGTCTCCTGGACCAGGTGCGCTTCCAGCATTTCACGGACAATCTTGGTGATACTGGCAGGTGCCAGCTGTGCCAGGCGCGAAAGATCGATACGCGAAACCGGACCAAGCTGATCAATCAGGCGGTATACCGCGCCAGCGTTGGTCTGCTTAATCTGATCAATGTGCCCTGGCTGACTATCAGCAACCACCTCGTACTCCCTTATTTTCGAGCTTCGAAATAAACTTTGGGCTATGGTGAAGCACTTCCATAGCTGTCGTCAAATATTTACTTAGCTCTGTGATTTACCGCACATTTTTATCCCTTTTCCCTACCGGTTTTGCCCACCTGAAGCGCTGATTAACTGCTGTTTGAAGCGCTGCGCGGCGTGGCTCTGTTCACGATGTTTTGACCAGACCAGCCACATCTCGGAAACGGCATCCTCTTCGGCGATGGGAACCCAGCGCATTTCGCGCAGTTGTACCCGTTTAAAGGAGGCCGGAAGAATAGAGACCCCCAGTCCGGCGGCGACCAGCCCAATAATGGTCATCGCCTCGCCCACCTCCTGGGTGATAACCGGAGCAAGATCGTAGCGACGCATCAGTCCCAGAATGTCGTCATACAGGCCCGTTCCGACCTGAGGATCAAAAAAGACAAAGGGTTCTTTTGCCAGCTCTGCGAGCGATACCGCCGGACGCGAGGCCAGCGGGTGGTCAAGGGGGATCATAGCCATCAGGGGTTCATGCAGAATCACCTGCCACGCCAGCGTGTCCGGCAGCTGCGTATTCCGCATCAACCCCAAATCCAGTGCGCCTTCATTCAGCGGTGCAATTTGCTCGCGGGTATTAATTTCGCGCGTCTGAATATGCACATCCGGGAAATGGCGGCGGAATGAGGAAAGCGTCTGGGAGACGGCGCTGATAAAGGGCGCAGACGACGTAAACCCGATTCGCAGCTCACCGGCTTCTCCGAGGTAAAGCCGCTCTGCACGGGCGGCGGCGTCATCAACCATGCTCAGGATTTGTCGGCTGTCGGTCAGAAACTGCTTACCCGCCGCCGTCAGGCTCACGCTGCGGTTGGTGCGGGCCAGAAGGCGCGCGCCAACCTGCTGTTCGAGGATTTGAATCTGCTGGCTTAACGGGGGCTGAGAGATATTCAGCCGTGCCGCCGCGCGGCCAAAATGCAGCTCCTCAGCAACGGCGACAAAGTAGCGAAGATGACGCAGTTCGATATTCATATTTTTAAAGTATCATTTGAGATAATTAATATATTAGACAGAATATTTACATTTTCCTACCCTGATCGTGTGGTCATACCCGTCACCCGAAATCACGGGGATGTTTAAGCAAGGAAACTGTGTGAGTCGTACAACCTCCATTGATATCTCTCCGGCAAGCGATATCAATGATTTACCCGTAGCATCGCAGCCGGTCCAGTTCATTAAACGTGGTACTCCCCAATTTATGCGCGTTACCCTGGCGCTCTTTTCGGCCGGTCTGGCCACGTTTGCCCTGCTCTACTGCGTTCAGCCGATCCTCCCCGTTCTCTCCCATGAGTTTGGCGTATCGCCCGCCAGCAGCAGCGTTTCGCTCTCGATTTCAACCGCGATGCTGGCAATTGGCCTGCTCTTTACCGGCCCTTTGTCCGACGCCATTGGCCGTAAACCGGTGATGGTCACTGCCCTGATGCTGGCCTCGGTCTGTACGTTGCTCTCGACCATGATGACCAGCTGGCACGGCATTCTGGTGATGCGCGCGCTGATTGGGCTGTCGCTCAGCGGCGTGGCCGCGGTCGGGATGACCTATCTCAGCGAAGAGATCCATCCGAGCTTCGTTGCCTTTTCGATGGGGTTGTACATCAGCGGGAATTCAATTGGCGGCATGAGTGGGCGTCTGCTGAGCGGGGTCTTTACGGACTTCTTTAGCTGGCGTATTGCGCTGGCGGTTATCGGGTGTTTCGCGCTGGCATCTGCACTGATGTTCTGGAAAATCCTGCCGGAATCACGCCATTTCCGCCCGATTTCTCTGCGCCCGAAAACGCTGTTTATTAACTTCCGTTTGCACTGGCGTGATAAAGGGTTGCCGCGCCTGTTCCTGATGGGCTTCCTGCTGATGGGGTCATTCGTCACGTTGTTTAACTATATTGGCTATCGCCTGATGCTTTCGCCGTGGCATCTGAATCAGGCCATGGTCGGTTTGCTTTCTGTGGCTTATCTCACCGGCACGTGGAGTTCGCCGAAAGCCGGGGCGATGACCGCACGCTTCGGCCGCGGGCCGGTCATGCTGGTCTTCACAGCGGTAATGCTGCTCGGCCTGCTGTTGACGCTCTTCTCCTCACTGTGGCTGATTTTTGCCGGGATGCTGCTCTTCTCCGCCGGGTTCTTCGCCGCGCACTCGGTCGCCAGCAGCTGGATTGGCCCGCGCGCGCGTCGAGCCAAAGGACAGGCATCGTCGCTGTACCTGTTTAGCTATTACCTGGGATCCAGCATCGCCGGGACGCTGGGGGGCGTGTTCTGGCATCACTACGGCTGGAACGGCGTGGGCGGGTTTATCGCCCTGATGCTTTGTGCCGCGCTGCTGGTGGGGGCAAGTCTTCATCAACGGTTGAGATAATAAACGTGCGGGCTGATGTCCGGTAAGACGCACGAGCGACCTAAACGGCACCAGCGTACTGGTGCCGTTTATCGTTCAGGAATCCCAGGCCTGCTCTATCTTACCGGCTTCAAACTGCGGAGGCGGTTTTCGGAAACGGCGCGTTAGCCATGTCAGGTAAAGGATCCCCAGTGCCGCCCAGATGAGGCCAAGCGTCAGGGACGTCGCTTCGAGGTTTATCCACAGCACGCCGACCGTTACCGCCCCAATAAGCGGCAGCAGGAGATAGTGGAAACGATCTTTCCACGTTTTGTTTAGCCCCTTACGTCGCCAGAAATGGTTGTACACCGAGAGGTTAACAAACGTAAACGCCACCAGTGCGCCAAAGTTGATCAGCGCCGTTGCGGTCACGAGGTCAAAGTACAGCGCCGACAGGGCCACTATCCCCACCATAATGACGTTCAGGGCCGGGGTACGCCATTTCGGATGCACATAACCAAACACCCGCTCCGGAAAGACGTTGTCACGCCCCATCACATACAATAACCGCGAGACGCTGGCGTGCGAGGCCAGGCCCGAAGCCAGCGTATTGACAAAGGTGGTACATAAAAACACCGACTGGAAAAGCTTACCACCCACGTACAGTGCTATTTCCGGCAGCGCGGCATCCGGGTTCTTAAAGCGCGCGATGGTCGGGAAAAAGAGCTGCATGAAGAACGAGGCAATAATGAATATCAGCCCGCCATACAGCGCGGTCAGGAAAATGGCTTTGGGAATGACCCGTGCCGCGTTTGGCGTCTCTTCCGAAAGCGTGGTAACCGCATCAAAGCCGAGGAAAGAGAAGCAGACGATGGTCGCGCCGGTAATAATAGGGATCAGATGTGCGTTCTCACTGATAAACGGCTGGAGCGACCAGACGGTGCCGACCCCTTCTCCCTTGTGCAAGCCATGCACCACGAGGATGACAAACACCACCATAATCGCGACCTGCACCAGCACAAACAGGGTATTAAAGTTGGCGACCAGGTTAACACTCTTCAGATTCGCCAGCGTCAGGATCGTCACAAACCCCACCACCCAGACCCACGGCGGGACCTCAGGGAACATCGCGGAAAGGTAGATCTTTGCCAGCAGCACGTTGATCATCGGCAGGAAGAGATAGTCCAGCAACGATGACCAGCCGACCATAAAGCCCACGTGGGGTCCAATCGATTTCTGCGTGTAGGTATACGCGGAGCCCGCTTCCGGGAACTGCCGTACCAGTTTACCGTAGCTGATGGCGGTAAACATGACGCCAGCCAGCGCCAGGAGATACGAGGCGGGCACGTGGCCGTTGCTGATACCGGACACAATACCGAAGGTATCAAACACGGTCATGGGGGTGAGGTAAGCCAGCCCCATCATCACCACCTGCCAGAGCTTAAGGGAACTGCGCAGTCGGGTTCTGCCGGCCATGCCCGGCGCGTCAAGAGACGTGTTAGTCGCCATATACCGTCCCCCCCATGCTTACCGTGGTTTGCAATCGCGTTGACCTTAACGCAAACCTGCTTAGCAAAGGGGGAAGTTGTGAAGAACAAACGCGACCGTACCAGCGCACCGTCTCTGGCTCGCATTCACCATGGAAGCCTGACTGGCCCCCTTCGCCCTGCGGATAGTTGAACATCTGCATCATTTCCTACCTCGTCACACAGTGTCGTTAAGAAAGTCCCTGTGCCGCCTGCGCTCCATAACGCGACTCCCGGGAGATAGCTGGCGTGCCAGCGAACAGTTCGGCCAGGCTCCGCGCAGGCCGTATGGTGATACGTATGAGATGAAACAAAGCGGCCCCTTACCGGGGCGCGTTATCAGGCGTTTTTCAGCATCCACTCGATTTCTGTTTCGGTAATCAGGCGTTCAAACTGCAGTAATTCATCATTTTTGCAGGCGTGATACACGTGGCAGAAACGTTCGCCCAGCCGCTCGCGGAGGCGATCGTTTTGCATAAACTCCCACAGCGCATCACTCTGACGAATCGGGAACGGCAGTCCGTCCTGCTCCAGACCATTGCCTTCAACCTCTTCCTGCAGCGGTAAATCGTTATCCAGCCCGTGCAGAATGCCGGCAAAAATCGCCGCCATCACCAGATACGGATTCGCGTCTGCCCCTGCCACCCGGTATTCGACACGATGGTTATGGCGATCGCCGCAGGGAATACGCAGGGCAACCGTGCGGTTGTTGTGTCCCCACGACGCCTGCGTCGGCACGTACATACCCGGCTGGAAACGGCGGTACGAGTTGACGTTCGGTGCCAGCAGCGCCATGGACGCTGGCATCAGATCGATCATCCCGGCCAGCGCGCGTTTCAGCAGCGCGGAATCCTCGCCGCTGGCGTCCGCGAGCACGTTTTCGCCTCTGTTGTTTTGCATACTGATGTGGATATGCATCCCGCTGCCCGCATGCTCTTCATACGGCTTCGCCATAAACGTGGCATGCATCTTATGTTTTTCTGCCATCTGCCTGACGAGACGTTTTAGCGCCAGCGCATCATCACAGGCATCAAGCACGTTTTCCGTATGGTGCAGGTTAATTTCAAACTGACCCGGCGAGGCCTCAGCCACTGCGCCATCGGCGGGGATCAGCTGCAGCTGCGCCAGTTCGTCAATGTCGTTCAGCACGTCAGCAAAGTGGTTGAGATTATCAACCGAGTAGACCTGGCTTTGCGTGTTACGCACGTCGGTGCCCGGCGCGCAGGGTGGCTGCAGATAGCCGTCGGCATCGCGATTCCGATCAAGTAAATAGAACTCCAGCTCTACCGCTACCACGGGGAACAGACCGCGCTGGCGCAACTGCTGCCAGAGCCGGTTGAGTACGTTCCGCGGCTCAACGTCAAAGGGAGCGCCATCTTCATCGACCATGGTGAGCTGCACCTGACCAATGTATTCCGGGTCCGCAGCGGACGGTGTCAGGGTGCCCGGCACCGGCACACAAACACAGTCAGGCTCGCCGAGCTCCTGCCCCAGCCCCGCCTCTTCCACCACGTTACCCAGAATATCCATGGCGAACACCGACGCCGGGAAATAGCAGCCTTTTTCGAGTTTGTTCAGTCCGGCAACCGGAATACGTTTACCGCGAAAACAGCCGTTCAAATCGGTCAGGAGGACATCAATAAACTGGGTGTTCGGATACTGCTCTAAATAGCGCTTCACCTCCTGCGTAAAGGCGCTGCCCCGCCTCTCATCCGTGTAGTGAACAAAGTTCTCAACTTCTACGATATTGGTTTCCATGATTTACCACCGTTTTTGGGATTTGCGTTCGCTGCTCAGGACTGTCAAATATAATGTCCACCCTATCGAATCTGTATGCAAATAAATTGTTTGTCAAATGTTAAATTAAGTTTGCAAAAGGCAGATCTCGTTGCTAGATTGAGAAAATATTGAACGAAAAGGCCGTTTTACAGGTGAAACTGGCCTAAATTTAGTCCACTTTGTGAGGGCGATCATGGAAAATATAATGAACAAGCCAGTCATTGGCGTGGTGATGTGCAGAAACAGGCTTAAGGGTCATGAGACCCAGACCCTGCAAGAAAAGTACCTGAATGCCATTATCAATGCGGGGGGCTTACCCATTGCCTTACCGCATGCGCTGGCAGAGCCAGAGTTGCTTACCACTCTGCTGCCAACCCTGGACGGGATTTACCTGCCGGGCAGCCCAAGTAATGTGCAGCCGCACCTTTATGGTGAAAACGGCGATGAGCCTGACGCCGATCCCGGGCGTGATCTTCTGAGTATGGCGCTGATTGCCGCCGCGCTCGAAAGGCGCATCCCCATTTTCGCCATCTGCCGGGGGCTGCAGGAACTGGTTGTTGCGACGGGAGGGACGCTGTATCGTCGCCTGTTCGAGCAGAATGACCTGCTTGAGCACCGGGAAGATCCTGAACTGCCGGTTGAGCTACAATACGCCCCGTCTCATGAAGTTCAGGTTCAGGAGGGAGGACTGCTGTCTCAATTAATACCAGGCTGTAACACATTTTGGGTAAACTCGTTACACGGGCAAGGTGCACGAACGTTAGGACCACGGCTTCGCGTGGAGGCCCGCTCGACGGACGGGCTGGTTGAAGCGGTCAGCGTGCATGACCATCCTTTTGCCCTCGGCGTGCAATGGCACCCCGAATGGAACAGCAGCGAGTACGCCCTGTCACGTATGTTGTTTGAAGGTTTTATCACCGCCTGTCAAAGCCACATTGCCGAGAAGCAACGACTTTGACCACTACCGTAAAGGAAATGCAACTATGAGCGATGACGGACTGGCGCCAGGGAAACGTCTGTCTGAGATCCGCCAGCAACTGGGTCTCTCGCAGCGGCGTGCCGCCGAACTGTCTGGGTTAACACACAGTGCCATCAGCACCATCGAGCAGGATAAAGTCAGTCCTGCCATCAGTACGCTTCAGAAGCTGCTGAAAGTCTATGGGCTGTCGCTCTCGGAATTCTTTTCGGAACCGGAAAAACCTGATGAACCGCAAGTGGTTATTAATCAGGAAGACCTTATCGAAATAGGCAGTCAGGGGGTTTCGATGAAGCTGGTTCACAACGGAAATCCGAACCGTACGCTGGCGATGATTTTTGAAACTTACCAGCCTGGAACCACGACCGGAGAGAGGATCAAACATCAGGGTGAGGAGATCGGTACGATACTGGAAGGTGAAATTGTGCTGACCATTAATGGCCAGCCTTATCACCTGGTTGCGGGGCAAAGCTATGCCATTAATACCGGCATACCGCACAGCTTCAGCAATACCTCGGCAGGCATCTGCCGCATTATCAGTGCCCACACCCCCACCACGTTCTGATGACCACTCAGCCCCGGCGTAAAGACTTACGCCGGGGCAAATAAAAACGATCAATGTCGGCATTTTACGGGTTAATCCCCGGGATGCCTCACGGCTTCGTATTGCCTGAAACGGCCATGCCTTTATTTATCTGATTGCGAAAGAAAGGAGTGAATATGCATTTTCAGCACCTGACTTACTGGCAGGATAAAGCAAAAAACAGTGCCATTGAGACCCGGTTATTTATTAACGGTGCCTATTGTGACGCCGCCGATAAGGCCACGTTTGAAACCGTCAACCCCGCAACCCGTCAGACGCTGGCGAATGTGGCCCGGGGCAAGCAGGCGGACGTAGACCTCGCGGTTCAGGCTGCGCGTGAGGTATTTGACCGTGGCGACTGGTCGCAGGCGTCACCGGCGCAGCGCAAATACGTTCTCAATAAGTTCGCCGATTTGATGGAACACCACGGCGAAGAGCTGGCCTTACTGGAAACCCTGGACACCGGTAAACCCATCCGCCACAGCCTGCGCGACGATATTCCCGGCGCGGTGCGCGCCATTCGCTGGTACGCCGAAGCGGCGGATAAAGTCTACGGCGAAGTGGCGCCTACGGGTCCGGACGAGCTGGCGATGATTGTGCGCGAACCGATCGGGGTTGTCGCCGCCATCGTTCCCTGGAACTTCCCGCTGCTGCTGGCCTGCTGGAAGCTGGGCCCGGCGCTGATCGCGGGCAATAGCGTGGTATTGAAACCGTCCGAAAAATCGCCCCTCACCGCCCTGCGGCTGGCCGGGCTGGCGAAAGAGGCGGGCCTGCCGGACGGCGTGCTGAATGTGATAAGCGGTTACGGCCACGAGGCGGGCCAGGCACTGGCCCTGCATCCGGACGTTGAGGTGCTGACGTTTACCGGCTCTACCCGTACCGGCAAGCAGCTGTTGAAGGACGCAGGCGAAAGCAACATGAAGCGCGTCTGGCTGGAGGCTGGCGGCAAGAGCGCCAACATTGTCTTTGCCGACTGTCCGGACCTGGACAAGGCCGTGAGCGCGACCGCCGCCGGGATTTTTTATAACCAGGGGCAAGTGTGTATCGCCGGGACCCGCCTGCTGCTTGAGGAGAGCATCGCCGATGACTTTCTGGCAAAGCTGAAATCGCAGGCCCGCCACTGGCAGCCGGGCGATCCGCTCGATCCCGACAGCACGATGGGAATGCTCATCGACGCCGCGCACGCCGATACCGTTCACACGTTTATTCGCGAGGGCGCCCGGAAAGGTACGCTGCTGCTGGACGGGCGGGCACAATCCTGGCCTTCTGCGGTAGGTCCAACCATTTTTGTCGACATCGACCCTGCCTCCCCGCTGTGCCGGGAAGAGATTTTCGGGCCTGTTCTGGTCGTCACCCGTTTTAAAACCGAAGAGGAAGCCTTAACGCTGGCCAACGACAGTGAATATGGGCTTGGCGCGGCGGTATGGACCCGCGACCTCTCCCGCGCACACCGCATGAGCCGTCGCCTGAAAGCAGGCTCGGTCTTCGTCAATAACTATAACGACGGGGATATGACCGTACCGTTTGGTGGCTATAAGCAGAGCGGCAACGGCCGCGATAAGTCTCTGCACGCGCTGGAAAAATTTACCGAACTGAAAACCATCTGGATTGCCCTGGAGCCTCAATCATGACCGAACATACCACCAGCTATTATTCGGCCAGCGCGAACGCGTACGAACCATTCCCGACGCTTAGCGAATCAATCAGCTGTGACGTGTGCGTGGTAGGCGGCGGCTATACCGGCCTCTCCTCCGCACTGCATCTCGCTGAAATGGGCTACGACGTGGTGCTCCTTGAAGGGGCGCGCATCGGCTTCGGTGCCAGCGGACGCAACGGCGGCCAGCTGGTTAACTCCTACAGCCGCGATATCGACGTGATTGAGAAAAACTATGGCCCCGATGCTGCCAAAGTCCTTGGGAGCATGATGTTTGAAGGCGGGGAAATCATCCGGGAGCGTATTCAGCGCTATCAGATCCAGTGCGACTATCGTCCCGGCGGGCTGTTTGTTGCCCTGAACCATAAGCAGCTGGAGACGCTGGAAGAGCAAAAAGCCAACTGGGAACGCTACGGCAACACGCAGCTGGAGTTGCTGGATGCCAGCGCGATCCGCCGGGAAGTCGACAGCGAACGCTATACCGGCGCGCTGCTGGACCGCAGCGGGGGACATATTCATCCGCTCAACCTGGCGATCGGCGAAGCGGACGCCATTCGCCTTAACGGCGGGAGTGTGTATGAACAATCCCCGGTGACCGCCATTCAGCACACCAGCCCGGCCGTGGTAAGCACGCAGCATGGTCAGGTGACGGCCCGCTATGTGATCGTCGCCGGAAATGCCTATCTGGGCGATAAGGTCGAACCAGAACTGGCAAAACGCAGCATGCCCTGCGGCACCCAGGTGGTGACCACCGCCCCACTGCCGGAAGAGGTCGTCCGCACGCTAATCCCCAATAACTACTGTGTTGAAGATTGCAACTACCTGCTGGACTACTACCGTCTCACCGCCGACAACCGACTACTGTACGGCGGTGGCGTAGTCTATGGCGCGCGCGATCCGGACGATGTCGAGCGTCTGGTGATGCCAAAGCTGTTGAAAACCTTCCCTCAGCTGGCAGGGGTCAAAATCGACTACCGCTGGACGGGCAACTTCCTGCTGACCCTGTCGCGCATGCCGCAGTTTGGTCGTCTGGATAAAAACATCTACTACATGCAGGGCTACAGCGGCCACGGCGTGACCTGCACCCACCTGGCCGGACGGCTGATTTCGGAACTGCTGCGCGGTGACGCAGAGCGCTTTGATGCGTTTGCCAACCTCCCGCACTACCCCTTCCCGGGCGGTCGCAGCCTGCGGATTCCATTTACGGCGATGGGCGCGGCGTATTACAGCCTGCGCGATCGTCTTGGCGTTTGATCATTTCGACAAAAGGGTATCTGACATGAGTAACCAGGAATTTCATCAGCGCAGACTTTCGGCCACCCCGCGCGGCGTAGGCGTAATGTGTAATTTCTTTGCCCGCACGGCGGAGAATGCCACGCTTACCGACGTGGAAGGCAATGACTATATTGATTTCGCCGCCGGGATCGCGGTACTGAATACCGGCCATCGTCATCCTGAAATGGTGGCCGCAGTGGAAAAACAGCTGCACCAGTTCACCCACACGGCCTACCAGATTGTGCCGTATGAAAGCTACGTTTCCCTGGCCGAAAAACTTAACGAGCTGGCCCCGGTACAGGGCCCGGCTAAAACCGCGTTCTTCACGACGGGCGCGGAAGCGGTGGAAAATGCCATTAAAATCGCCCGGGCCCACACCGGCAGGCCTGGCGTGATTGCCTTTGGGGGAGGTTTTCACGGCCGAACCTATATGACCATGGCGTTAACCGGCAAGGTCGTGCCTTATAAGCTGGGATTTGGCCCCTTCCCCGGGTCGGTTTATCACGTACCGTATCCCTCCGAGCTGCACGGCATCACGACGCAGGATGCCATCACGGCGATAGAGCGCCTGTTCAAAGCAGATATTGAGGCGAAACAGGTAGCGGCGATTATTTTTGAACCCATTCAGGGTGAAGGCGGATTCAACGTCGCGCCGCCAGAGCTGGTGGCCGCCATCCGCCGCATCTGTGATGAGCACGGGATCGTGATGATTGCCGATGAAGTGCAGAGCGGTTTCGCCCGTACCGGTAAGCTGTTTGCCATGGACCACTACGCTGACAAGCCTGACCTGATGACGATGGCTAAAAGCCTGGCAGGCGGAATGCCGCTGTCCGGCGTGGTGGGCCGCGCTGAGATCATGGATGCACCAGCCCCCGGTGGACTCGGGGGAACCTATGCAGGCAATCCGCTTGCGGTGGCCGCCGCGCACGCGGTGCTGAATATTATCGACAACGAGTCACTGTGCGCGCGCGCCTGTCACCTGGGCGATCGACTGAGCGCCACGCTGGAGGAGATTCAGGGTACCTTCCCTGCGCTCGTGGCGATTAGAGGAAGAGGATCGATGATTGCGGCAGAGTTTTTTGATCCCGAGAGCCGTGAACCGTCGGCCGCCATCGCGCAGGCGATTCAGCAAAAGGCACTTTCCCGGGGCCTGCTGTTACTGATCTGCGGCCAGTACGGAAACGTGATCCGCTTCCTTTATCCGTTGACCATTCCGGATGCCCAGTTCACCCAGGCGCTGGCGATCCTGCAACAGGTTATGCGTGATAAGGCATAAGTGCCCACTGAGAACCGTCTCCCGGACTTCCGGAAGACGGTTTCCACGGAGGAAATGTTGGGGAATTTGGCCTGTTTCATTGTATGCTCCCTGAAACACATCCCTGGCAAGAGGAAATAAGAATTGCAAAATCCATCCGCCTATCAGTCACTTGTGAAAACCTTCCAGCGCCTCTCCCGCTTCTCGCATCTCTCCTCCATCGCCAGCTGGGACATGTTTACCATGATGCCGCCCGGCGGCAGTGCCGCGCGCGGGGAAGCGCTGGCGGAAATGAGCGTCCTGCAGCACCAGCTCCTTACCGATAAAAGAGTGGGCGACTGGCTGACCGCAGCGGCAGAGGAAGATCTGAATGACGTCGAACAGGCTAACCTGCGTGAAATGACGCGCCACTACCAGCAGGCGACCCTACTGCCGGAATCGCTGGTTGAAGCCAAATCGCTGGCGGGCAGCAAGTGTGAGCACGCCTGGCGTACACAGCGCCCCGCTAACGACTGGCAGGGTTTTTCCGCCAATCTAAAAGACGTCGTCAAACTCAGCCGTGAAGAAGCCCGTCTTCGCGCCGAGGCCAAAGGCTGTACCCCGTACGATGCCCTGCTGGATATTTTCGAACCGGACATGACCAGCGCGCGCCTGGACGTGCTGTTTGGTGATTTGAAAACCTGGCTGCCGGACCTGCTGGCGAACGTGGTGGAAAAACAGGCTCAGCGGTCGTTCGTCCCGCCACAAGGCCCTTTCCCGACGGCTACCCAGCGTGAACTCGGACTGGAAGCCATGAAGATGCTCGGCTTCGATTTTAACGGCGGTCGTCTGGACGTCAGTGCCCACCCGTTCTGCGGCGGCGTGCCGGAAGATGTGCGTATCACCACGCGCTATGACGAGGACGAGCTGCTCAGCGCGCTGTTTGGCGTGATCCACGAAACCGGACACGCGCGCTACGAGCAAAACCTGCCGCGAGCCTGGGCAGGACAACCCGTGGCGCTGGCGCGTTCAACCGCCATCCACGAATCTCAGAGCCTGTTTTTTGAAATGCAGCTGGGACGCAGCGAGGCTTTCCTGAAGCATCTGCTCCCTGCCGTTCACGCCCGCTTTGGTAGCCAGGCCGCCTTCAGCGAAGAGAACTTTATCGCCTGGAACCAGCGCGTGAAGCCAGGTTACATCCGCGTTGATGCAGACGAAGTGAGCTACCCGGCCCACGTGGTGCTGCGCTATGAAATTGAGCGTGCGCTGACTAACGGCGAGATCGAGGTGGACGATATTCCCGCCCTGTGGGATGAAAAAATGCAGGCCTGGCTCGGGTTATCAACCAAAGACAACTATCGCAACGGCTGTATGCAGGATATCCACTGGACCGACGGTGGGTTTGGTTATTTCCCGTCATACACGCTGGGCGCTATGTATGCTGCACAGTTGTTCCATGCCGCAAAAACCGCCCTGCCGGGGCTACAGGCCTCTATCGCCGAGGGCGATTTTTCGGCCCTGTTTGAGTGGCTGCGTCAGAACATCTGGCAGCATGGCAGCCGCTTCAGCACGTCGCAATTAATCACCCAGGCAACGGGCGAAGATCTGAATATCCGCTACTTCCGCGAACATCTCACCTCGCGCTATTTGTAATAACAACGCCGGGGAGACTCCCCCGGCGTTGTACATATGGTTACACGCCGATACCAATCACTCACGGAAACCTCGAATTTACAGGGATATAGTTATTTCAACGGCCCCGCAGTGGGGTTAAATGAAAAACCAAATTCGAGGGTATGAACATGAAAAAAGTATTAGCTCTGGTTGTTGCCGCTGCTATGGGTCTGTCTTCTGCTGCGTTTGCTGCTGAAACCACTGCTGCACCAGCGGCCGCTGCGCCAACTGCAACGACCACTGCTGCGCCAGCAAAAACTGTACATCATAAAAAACACCACAAAGCCGCTAAACCTGCTGCAGAGCAGAAAGCCCAGGCCGCTAAAAAGCATCACAAAAAAGCCGCTAAACCTGCTGTAGAGCAGAAAGCCCAGGCCGCTAAAAAGCACCATAAAAAAGCCGCTAAACCTGCTGTAGAGCAGAAAGCCCAGGCCGCTAAAAAGCATCACAAAAAAGCAGTAAAACACGAAGCTGCTAAACCAGCTGCTCAGCCAGCTGCGTAAGGTACAAGCTTAACCGTGCCCTTCGGGGCACGTTGGTAAACCGGCGCTGAACCGGAAAAGGTTCTGCGCCGTTTTTTTTATCCGGAGGGCGTATGCTGCGACGCTATCGGTTTGAGCTCATTCTGATCCTGCTTATTTTATGCGCGCTCATCGCAAGCCATTTTTATCTTTCCTGATTGTAGCACGCTGATTTTACTCCCACTTTCGTGCTGTCCCGTCTATAGTATTTTCATAGGGTTCACTTTTAATAATCATAATTACCCCCACCAGAGTGTGATATGCGTAAATCTGTTGTGTTGTTGCTGGGAACGTTTGGTCTTTTTTCTGGATTTTCACAGGCGGATGATGGCGGCGATGACGCCATTAGCGCGAAAGAGCTTAAGACGCTTTTTTTCGGTCATGACGATCGTACTCGCGTCACCGACCCAACACAGGCCCCCTGGGATGCTATTGGACAACTGGAAACCGCCAGCGGCAACCTGTGCACCGCGACGTTGATCACCCCGCAATTAGCCCTGACGGCAGGCCACTGCCTGTTGACACCCCCTAACGGAAAGCCAGACAAAGCGGTAGCCTTACGGTTTGTGTCGCAAAAAGGTGTCTGGCGCTACGAAATCCACGGCATCGAAGGCCGGGTTGATCCTTCTCTGGGTAAACGACTGAAACCGGATGGTGATGGCTGGATAGTGCCGCCCGCGGCAGCGTCATGGGATTTTGGCCTGATCATTCTGCGCTACCCGCCTTCAGGCATTACGCCACTGCCGTTATTCGACGGAGATAAAGCGGCGCTCACCGCCGCGCTGAAAGCCGCCGACCGTAAAGTCACGCAGTCAGGCTACCCGGTCGATCATCTGGATGCGCTTTACACCCATACCGACTGTGTTGTAACGGGCTGGGCACAAACCAGCGTGCTGTCGCACCAGTGCGATACGTTACCGGGTGACAGTGGTTCGCCCTTGATGCTGAAAACCGATAACGGCTGGCAATTGATTGGTGTTCAAAGCTCCGCTCCGGCGGCGAAAGACCGATGGCGAGCCGATAACCGGGCCTTATCCGTCACCGGTTTTCGCGATAAGCTGGAAGCGCTGGCTCAAGAGTAAGCCAGCGCGGCTGCGGGTGAAAAAGGGTTACCGGGTTATCAGGCGAGTTTTATCATGACCATACCCGCCAGCAGTAATATCAGTCCTATCCAGCCTTTGTTATTTAACCGCTGGCCGAACAGTACCCAACCGGCGGCAAGGGTGGCGGCGATACCAAAACCGCCCCACAGCGCATAGGCCACCGAAAGATCGATACCTTTGACCGCCTGCGACAGGGCGCTGAACGCCCCCAGAACCGCGGCTATCGACATCAGGCCATACACTTTACGACGAAAACCATCGGAGAATTTCAGCAGAACGTTGGCGAAAATTTCCAGCACGATGGCGAAACCCAGCCAGGCCGCATGAACCCATTCAAACTGTTGCATGGTTCTGCTCCTTCTGCTGTTTGGTCGGTTTACGGGTACCTGATTTAATCAGCACAATACCCGCGACCAGCGTCGTTAACCCGGCGACTTTCATTGTTGTTAATGTTTCGTCAAATATCAGGACGCTGAAGAGTGTAATCAATAAAATACCGATCCCTTCCCACAGCGCATACGCCACACCCAGCGCAATTTTTTTCACCGCAAATGAGAGGAAAATATAGGAAAGTGAAATCATCACCAGCATTAAAATAAAACCGGTATTGCCATCGCTGACGCTCGCCCACTTCATCGACAGCGTGCCGGTAATCTCAGCGATAATAGCCAGAGCGAGTAAAATCCAGTAAAACATGTTTTTCTCCTGCTTGAGAATATAATCCATCGTGGCCCGCCGCATGCGGCAAACCAAAAAAAATATGAAATTAAATCAGACAGCTAAGCGCGTAGCGCCAGCTCAGGCAGAAGAGATAACTATAGGGCGGTGCGCCAGTGTTGCTCACCAGCAACCAGGCAGAAGGAGGTGAAAAATACAGCGGTGTTGTTTGAAGAATACGTCCTGAACACATTGTCCATAAAATTACAATTATCCGCGTTGTTGCTTCTCGTCTTTGCGGATGAAAATTGTCCTCGGTAGTTAAACACGCTAAATTTGTACCATAAGCCAGGATTTTACTCAAAGTCTTTGCAATTCTTTACCCACACCGTTTGATTTTGGTTAGTTTATTGCAACGCGTTTCACCTTTATTATAAATAAAAAGCGTATTTCGGAGTCACCATGGCTAAACCCATTATTACCCTGAACGGGTTAAAAATTGTCATCATGCTGGGCATGCTGGTGATCATACTGACGGGCGTGCGATTTGCAGCCGACATCATCGTGCCCTTTATTCTGGCGCTGTTCATTGCGGTGATCCTTAACCCGCTGGTACGGCGCATGACGCGGCTACGCATCCCGCGCGTGCTGGCGATTACCCTGCTCATCAGCGTGATTATTGTTGCCATGGTATTACTGGTTGCCTATCTCGGCACCTCGCTGAATGAACTGGCGCGCACGTTACCGAAGTACCGATCGTCGCTGGCGATACCGCTGCTGCAGCTTGAACCCTGGCTGCAACGCGCAGGTATTGAAGTCTCGGTTGAGGAACTCCTTAAATATATCGACCCCAATGCGGCCATGACGATCGTCACCAGCCTGCTGGCGCAGCTTTCGAATGCCATGACCTCCATTTTCCTGCTGTTTTTAACGGTGGTGTTTATGCTGCTGGAGGTGCCTCAACTGCCGGCAAAGCTGCAGCAGATAATGGTCCGTCCGGTTGAGGGCATGGGGGCGATTCAACGCGCGCTGAACAGCGTCTCACGCTATCTGGTGCTGAAAACCGCCATTAGCCTGGTTACGGGTGGTGTCGTCTGGGTGATGCTGCTGGCGCTGGACGTCCGCTTCGCGTTCGTCTGGGGATTACTGGCCTTCGCGCTCAACTACATTCCCAACATCGGTTCCGTGCTGGCAGCGATCCCCCCTATCCTTCAGGTGCTGGTTTTCAGCGGGCTGTATGATGCGCTGGTTCTGCTGGCCGGATATCTGGCCATTAACCTGCTGTTCGGCAATATTCTTGAGCCACGGATGATGGGACGCGGGCTGGGGCTATCCACATTGGTCGTCTTTTTGTCTTTGATTTTCTGGGGTTGGCTGCTCGGTCCCGTCGGTATGCTGCTCTCCGTTCCGCTGACCATCATTGTGAAGATTGGTCTGGAACAGACCGAGGGCGGACAAAGCATCGCCGTGCTGCTGAGCGATATGAGCCAGAAATAGCGCTGACAGGAGGAATGTATAGATCCTCCTGTCTTCGCGATAAGCGCCCGAATAGTTACAAATGAAGATTCACGCCACGTGCGGCGACGGGGCTTATCCCAGCGCGTCGACTACTCGCGCCAGCCCATTGCCGGTGCGACATGTTTGAGAATGGACTCAATCACATGCGCATTGTAATCCACACCGAGCTGGTTCGGTACGGTCAACAGTAACGTATCCGCTTCCGCAATCGCCTCGTCTTTTTTCAGCTGTTCGATAAGCTTGTCCGGCTCCGCGGCATAGCTGCGTCCGAAGATCGCGCGCGTTTTCTCGTCAAGATACCCCACGCTATCGCTGTCGTTGCGGCTGGCACCGAAGTACATCCGGTCACGGTCGTCCATCAGGGCAAAAATACTGCGGCTGACCGACACGCGCGGCTCACGCGTATGCCCTGCCTCTTTCCACGCCTGGCGGTACGCGCGGATCTGTTTTGCCTGCTGAATATGGAACGGCTCACCGGTTTCATCGTCTTTCAGCGTAGAACTTTGCAGATTCATGCCGAGCTTAGCGGCCCATACTGCGGTCGCATTCGAACCGGCGCCCCACCAGATACGCTCGCGCAGCCCTTCGGAATAGGGTTCCAGTCGCAGCAGCCCCGGTGGATTAGGAAACATCGGCTGTGGATTCGGCTTTGCAAATCCTTCGCCGCGCAGAACCTCAAGCAGCACCTCGGTATGACGGCGTGCCATATCTGATTCGTTTTCCCCTTCCTGCGGGACATAGCCGAAATGACGCCAGCCATCAATGACCTGCTCCGGGGAGCCCCGGCTGATGCCAAGCTGCAAACGACCGCCGGAAATCAGATCCGCCGCACCGGCATCCTCGGCCATGTACATCGGGTTTTCATAGCGCATATCAATCACGCCAGTACCGATCTCGATGGTTTTCGTTTTGGCCCCAATTGCGGCCAGCAGAGGGAACGGAGAGCTCAGCTGACGAGCAAAGTGGTGCACGCGAAAATAGGCGCCGTCCGCCCCCAGCTCTTCGGCCGCCACGGCCAGGTCGATGGACTGCAGCAGGGTGTCTGCTGCCGAGCGCGTGCCGGACTGCGGAGAAGGCGTCCAGTGACCAAACGATAAAAAGCCGATCTTTTTCATAATCCTGTGTCCTGATAATGCGTTGCGTTCTCCCTACTGTACGCATTACCTGTGGAGAATAAATGGCGTTTCTTTAACGGAATGATTCAAATAAATTGATTGAATTTTTTTCAGGTCCGTCGGGTGAAAAACGGCTGGTTATCGGTTTGATTTAACGTTACATCTCTATATCAGGACTTTTACATCGGACAGAAAATGAAAAGACGCTATGTTGTTGCGGATGTTTTTACTGATACTCCGTTTCTGGGTAACCCTGTTGCCGTCGTACTCGATGCTCAAGGCATGAACAAAGCACAAATGCAGCAGGTCGCCGTTGAATTTGGCTACAGCGAAACCACGTTCGTTTTGCCGCCAGACAATCCTTCCCATACAGCACGCGTGCGAATCTTTACGCCCTCGCGCGAGATCCACTTCGCCGGGCACCCGAATGTTGGAACGGCTTACGTGCTTGCCCATTACGCCGCGATGAATCATCAGCGCCTGCCTGATACGCTACACTTCGAGGAAATAGCCGGTGTGGTGCCCGTTCGCCTGTTGCGCGACAACGATACGGTCACTGGCGCAGAACTCCTGGTGCCTGAGGCACTCTCGTGCCGCTCTGAAGTCAGCCCGGAAAGCGTGGCTGCCTGCTTATCCCTGAACACGGAAGATATCCGTACCGAGGTACATAGGCCTGTGGTCGCGTCGGTAGGTCTGCCCTTTCTGATAGCCGAGCTGGCTTCTCGTGAGGCGCTTCGTCGATGCGTGCCGAATTTACAGGGTTTTCGCGCGACCTTACCGCTGGATGGCGCCGTTTCCCTCTATGCCTACACCCTGGATACGAATGCTGATGAACCTCATGATGTGCAGGCCCGCATGTTTACTCCCCGCATGACAGAAGATCCTGCCACAGGCAGCGCGACTGCCGCTGCGACAGCGCTACTGGCGTTGCACCGCAATAAAACGACGCTTAATCTTAACGTCAGTCAGGGCGTTGATATGGGACGAGCAAGCGTGCTGTTCGCGGGATACGATGCCTCGTCGGGAGAGGCGGTGGTTCGCGTTGGCGGAAATTGCGTGATGACGCTTGAAGGCACATTCTCGCTCTAGCGGAGGAAGGTCCTGTACATTTACCGTGCCTGATGGGATATATTGGCCCACTATTTTTATCACAGGTAAAACCAGCAATGGCTCTGATCCCCAAAAACTACGCGAGACTTGAAAGTGGCTATCGCGAAAAAGCGTTAAAAATCTATCCCTGGGTATGCGGACGCTGCTCGCGCGAGTTTGTCTATTCCAATCTGCGCGAACTGACGGTTCACCACATCGATCACGACCATACCAACAACCCGGAAGATGGCAGTAACTGGGAGCTGTTGTGCCTGTTTTGCCACGATCACGAACATTCGAAATACACCGAAGCGGATCAGTACGGTACCACCGTGGTCGCCGGGGAAGACGCGCAAAAAGACGTGGGCGTCGCCACGTTTAACCCGTTTGCCGATTTAAAAGCGATGATGAACAAGAAGAAGTAATGCTTCAACCGCGGTGCGTGAGGCTCAGGGGGCACAGGCCCCCTTCTGCTTTACGCCGCGATCAACGCAAAACGCTCTTTCAGAATACGGGGGATGTCGTCCTCCGCCAGCTGCCGGGTTTCCGTGCCCTTCGCCGTAATGGTTTTCAGCATATTCCCCAGTAAAATCTCGCGTCCCTCCGGTCGATGCTGCACCACCACACGCTTCTGCACAAAAATGGCATCCGGGTGCGTGGAGTTAAGGTAGTTGGCCGGAACGAAATCAATCCACTCCTGTGGCGTAAGATCAAAGCCGTACTGACGGGCCCATTCTCCCGCCACCTTCGCCTGAAGCAGATATTCGCCCTCAGCGCTGCGGCTAAGCCGGAACGTGTCAAAATCCTGTGCGATATCAACATCAAGCGTATCCAGAGCCATTGGCGCACGAATGCCATAGCTGCCAAACCCGAGGTCGCAAAGCCACTGTCGGCTCTCCACCTCAGCAATTAACGCCATATGGGTTTTTGGCCGCCGTACGGGGTAGAACATCGGGCGTGCCGCCACAAAACGGTAAGGAATACCTAACGCCTCCAGCGCCATGGCAAACAGCCCGTTCACCTCATAGCAGTAGCCGCCGCGCCCCGGTGTTAACAGCTTATCGGCAATATCGTCAGGTGCCAGCGAGACAATTTTCCCCGCCTGTACATCCAGATTTTCAAACGGGATTGCAAAAAGCTGATGACGCATAAGCGCATGCAGGGTACCCGTATCGGCAGCCGCGGGGCCGGTGTAGTTTATGCGTTTGAAATACGTGAAAATATCAAAAATATCGCTGTGCATAATGCCTCCTTGTCCTGAACATGTCGGACACTATAGATGGCGTGCATTATTGGCTGTATAGTCAGTTTTATCGAAAATTAGCCTGAACAGATACCATGTCTGCCCCATCCCCGTCCTCTCCTCACTATCGCCGTATTGCGGATATGCTGCGTCTTACAATTACGTCTGGCGCGTTGCGAGCCGGTGACAAGATTATCTCCGCGCGTAAACTGGCCGAACGCGAGCATGTCAGTCTTCCGACGGCGCTGGAAGCGCTGCGCTGCCTTGAGGCCGAGGGGCTGATTGTTGCACGTCCGCGTTCAGGTTATTACATCCACCAGACAAGCCTTCCGCAGCCTGTGGAGCCTTCTCGTTCTCCGCCAGGCCCGGTTCCCGTCACCCTGTCGACTATGGCCCGGTCGCTGTTCAGCAGTTCAGAAGCCCGTCTGGTGCCTCTGGGTGCAGCCCTGCCCGATCCTGCGTGGCTGCCGGGCGAGACGCTACAGCGGGCGTTGCACTCCGCGGGCCGACGTCTGGACGCGCACGGTCAGAGCTATAGCCTGCCGCCGGGAAGGCGTGATTTGCGAAGCAAGATTGCCGCGCGTTCTGCACAGTGGGGAGCCCGTTTCAGCGCGGATGACCTTATTATCACCGCAGGTGCGACGCAGGCGTTGCGCCTTGCGCTACGAGCCGTGTGCCAGCCCGGTGATGTGGTGGCGATTGAGCAGCCAGCCTACTTTGGTACGCTCCTGCTGCTGGAGGATTTGGGTCTGAAGGCCTTAGCGATCCCCACCGATCCTGTTGAGGGCCTGCTGCTGGAACCGCTGGCGGACGCCATTCGGTGCCACCGCCCGGCCGCCGTTCTGGCCTCCCCTACGGTGCAAAACCCTTTGGGCGCCAGTATGCCCGTCACGCGTAAGCAGGAACTCGTTGCCCTGCTTGACGCGGCAGATATTCCTCTCATTGAAGATGATGTTTACGGCGATCTTGTCGGCGAGGGGCAACGTCCTCCAGCCTGTAAAGCGTTCGACCAGAGTGGAAATGTCATTTATTGCAGCTCCCTGTCTAAAACGCTTGCGCCCGGCTGGCGAATCGGCTGGATTGCCGCCGGACGCTACTTTCCGCAGGTTTTACAGGCCCGCATGGCCGGAGACTGGGCAGGCGCTCCGCTGCTGGAAGCCGCAACCAGCGAAGTCCTGGCGAGCGGCGATTACGATCGCCATCTGCGGCGGCTCAAGCGTCGCGTTGCGGAGGGAATAGACGCCGTCGTGGCGCGAGTCGAGGCAAGTTTTCCTCCCGGCACGCGTGTTAACGCGCCCGCCGCGGGTTACTTGCTGTGGGTAGAACTTCCTTTGCAGGTCAACGCGCTGGAGGTACATCGTCGCGCGCTGGCGCTGGGTATTGGCGTCAGCCCCGGCCCGCTGTTTTCCCCTGCCGCAGAGCTGTCTCACTTTTTGCGGCTAAACTGCGCAAACGAACCGACGCCCCGTCTGCTGAATGCCGTGGAGCGGATTGGGGCGCTGTGTTATGAACTGGCGGATGCGCGGCCGTGACGGTCTGCGGTCCTTTTTCACAAATTGAGGATTGCGCGCTCTTTAACGACAGCGTCCGGATTGGCACTTTTTATCGCGGCCAGAAAAGCCGTGAAGTTATGATTCCAGAGGGTGAGATTGTTATAAAACTGCACCTGCTTTTCATTAGCACCGTCACGGTAAATAACAATCCAGACCCGTCGGCTATTTATCTCGATATTCCCCGGCCCGATTTTAATGATAGTAGCCAGCGCAATCTTACGGGTGGCGTTGTTTTTAACTTCATATAAAAACTGGTCATCATAAAACCATGTTTTACCTGCATTCCCGCCAAAAATTGAGGGGTTAGCAGATATCTTTTTCATCCCGTTATGATTTGAAATAAGGCGCTTTGCCTGACGAATACGTCTGACAACAAATCTTAACAGGATGAAAAGCGCAATGAGGGGCAGCGCGACTGATATCATTTTTAGGCTCTCGTACATATCCCTGCCCCGTCATACATTCTTATTAACGCCGTGAGTATAACGCGGCGATCGTTTATGACAATATCCTACCTTGCCACCGGCAAATCTGCGTACCGCGTCGTATACGCCGGTGACAGCATCTCACGCTTCATCGCCCAGGATTTCTCAATCCCCTGCCCGGCAAACCATATCTTCCCTTTGCCGGAATGGTTTACGCTGTCGATTATCTCCATCAGCGCTGCGCTATTGGCACACAGGCGGTTATCATCAAACAAATTCAGCTGGGCGACGCCGCTGCTGAAAAAATCCGCCAGCATCACCCCCGCTTTCATATAGCGATACCCGTCAAGCCATATACGCCCCAGCGCCTCCGTGGCAGCACGGATGATATCGCGCGTGTCATTAGTGGGTGTCATCAGGGTGACTGAGGCCTGGTTGCCGTAATAAATTTCGTTGTCGGCATGCGGGCTGGTGCGCACAAACACGCTGATAAAGCGGCAATACTGATGCTCGCCGCGCAGTTTTTCGGCGGCACGCTCCGCGTAGGCACAAATGGCCTGGTGCATCTCTTCGTATTGCGTAATACGGTGTCCAAACGAACGACTACAGATAATTTGCTGCTTCGTCGGGGTAAACTCTTCCAGATCAAGACAAGGCTCACCGCGAAGCTCGCGCGCCGTGCGTTCCATTACCACGTTAAAATGTTTGCGAATGACCCAGGAGGACGCTTCCGCCAGCTCCAGCGCCGTGGTAATCCCCATGGCGTTGAGTTTTTTCGTGATGCGTCGCCCGACACCCCACACTTCCTCTACCGGCACCTTCGCCAGCAGCTTACGCTGCCGTTCGCGATCCGATAGATCGACCACGCCGCCGGTGGCAGACCACCGCTTCGCCGCATAGTTGGCCAGCTTCGCCAGCGTTTTGGTCGGGGCAATACCGACCCCAACGGTCAACCCCGTATTTTTAGCGACCTGGTTGCGCATCTGATGGCCAAAAGCCTCCAGCGACATGCAGCGGCTGACGCCCGACACGTTCACGAAGGCTTCATCAATCGAGTAGATCTCAATTGCCGGAGCAAGATCGGTCAGCGTTTGCATCACCCGGCTGCTGAGATCGGCATACAGCGCATAGTTCGAGCTAAAAACATACACCCGCGCCGGATAACCCTTCTCCTTGAATTTAAAGTAGGGCTCACCCATTTTTATGCCGAACTGTTTGGCCTCCCGCGACAGCGAAATAATGCAGCCGTCGTTGTTCGAGACCACCACGATGGGTTTGCCCTCCAGATCGGGGCGAAACACCCTCTCGCAGGAGGCATAAAAGCTATTCACATCAACCAGTGCGAACATGTTTATACGTTTTGAGGGTGTGAGTGACAACGCCGAAGATTTGTAGCTCCTCTTCTGACTGGAAGGTAATCGGCTGATAGCGGGCATTATGCGGCAGCAACCTCAAAACCGGACGGGTCTGTAGCTCTTTCACCGTAAACTCACCGGCAACCGACGCCACGACGATATCCCCATGTTCGGCATTTAACGAACGATCGACCACCAGCAGATCGCCGTCGCCGATCCCAGCCCCAATCATCGAGTCACCACTCACTTTTATAAAGTAGGTCGCACTGGGGTGCCTGACCGCCAGCCGGTTAAGATCGAGACGATCCTCCACATAATCCTGCGCCGGGCTGGGGAAGCCGCAGGCGACGCGCTCCAGAAAGAGAGGTAATTCAATGACTTGATTAGAGTGATAAGAAAAGAGAGTGCCCATAAATGCTTTCCTGCCGTAATACTGTATATAAATACAGCATTACGGATTATGGGCCAGGATCAAGATGCTTTCCGGCGGTGAAGCCGAACGTATTGAAGTTTGAACGGATTTAGTTCAACGATCGGCCTACCAGCGTATTCAGCGTTTCCAGAGCGTCAGGCGGCAGTTGCAGTTCTCCTGCTGCGAGATTTTGCCGCAGATGCGCCACGGAAGAGGTGCCGGGGATCAGCAGAATATTCGGGGAACGTTGCAGCAGCCATGCCAGCGCAACCTGCATCGCGGTTGCGCCAAGGGAATCCGCGACGGCCTGCAGATCGCTGGATTGCAGTGGCGTAAAGCCGCCCAATGGGAAAAACGGCACATAGGCAATCCCCTGCTGCGCCAGTAAATCCACCAGCGCATCGTCGCCGCGGTTCACTATGTTGTACATGTTCTGCACGCAGACAACAGGCACCATCTTCTGCGCTTCCGCAACCTGAGTGGCCGTGACATTGCTCAGACCAATGTGGCGTACCAGCCCTTGCTGCTGTAACTCTGCGAGGGTGGAAAGCGGTTCAGCAATCGATCCTTCTGCCGGGCCGTGAGCGCTAAACATGATCCGCAGATTCACCACATCCAGTACATCCACCTGCAGATTACGCAGGTTATCATGCACCGCCTGAGTCAGCTCCTGCGCGGAAAAGGCCGGCAGCCAGGCGCCTTTATCGTTGCGGCGGGCCCCGATCTTGGTGACGATAGTGAGATCGTCCCGGTACGGATGAAGCGCCTCGCGGATCAGCTGATTGGTCACATGGGGACCATAAAAATCGCTGGTATCGATATGATTCACCCCCGCCGCCACGGCTTCGCGTAACACCTCCAGCGCGGCATTTTTATCTTTCGGAGGGCCAAATACGCCCGGTCCGGCAAGCTGCATCGCGCCGTACCCCAGTCGTTTAACCGTCCGCGTACCGAGCGCGTACGTCCCGCTTTTATCAATGCTGCTCATGTTGACCTTCCTCATAAAAATGATCCGGATTTACAACAGGTTCCTGACCGGAGCCCTTCGTTAAGCGCGAGTTAAATTAAAGTTTAAATTCTATACGACGATAGTATTGGTGTACCTCTGCATCTTCTCTAACGGACGACCGCTATGCTGAAAAATCTGCACGTGATTACCGGTATTATCTTTGCCCTCACCATATTCTGTCTGCTGCAAGTTGTCACGGGAGGGTTGTTCTACTCCGCCGTCAGCAACGATCGCCATAACTTCCAGAACTCCGGCGTGCTCAATGCCCAGCAGGAAAATCTGAGCGACAGCGTAAACACGCTGGTAAAAACGCGCGTCACCGTGACCCGCGTGGCGATCCGCTACCTGAAAAACCAGCGCGATCCGGCTTCCCTTGCCGCGATCAACAAACTGCTTGATACCGCAAGTGACTCGCTGGCTAAAGCAGAAACCTATAACAAAGCGTGGCAGAAACTGCCGCAGGTTAACGGCCAGAATGCGGCGTTAACTGACGAGATGCAAAAATCCTGGAATCAGATGCATGAGGTCATGCGTTTGTCGATTCAGTATCTTCGCGCCGACAACTACCAGGCCTATGGCGATCTGGATGCTCAGCAGGCTCAGGATGATATGGAAGCGGTCTATAACCGCTGGCGCGCCGAAAACAACACGCTGCTGAAAGCGGCAACCGAAGAGAACCAAAGCAGCTTTACGCAAATGCAGTGGACGCTGGCAGTCATTTTCCTGGCCGTTATCGCCGTGCTGGTGGTCATCTGGCAGGGGTTACAACACCTGCTGTTAAAACCACTCAACACCATTATGAACCATATTCGCGCCATTGCGGGGGGCGACCTGACGCAGAATATCGCGCTCTCTGGCCGCAATGAAATGGGTCAACTGGCCGCAGGCCTGCATGAGATGCAACAATCTCTGGTGACTACCGTCAGCGCCGTGCGCGGCAGTACCGACTCCATCTACACCGGCGCAGGTGAAATTGCCGCAGGCAGCAACGATCTTTCCGCTCGCACCGAAGAGCAGGCCGCCTCGCTCGAAGAGACGGCCGCCAGCATGGAAGAGCTGACCGCGACGGTTAAACAGAACTCCGATAACGCCCGTCAGGCTACGTTACTGGCGAAGAATGCCTCTGAAACCGCAGCACGTGGTGGCCACGTCGTGGATAACGTGGTTCGCACCATGACCGAAATTGCCGACAGTTCCCAGCAGATTGCCCACATTACTGGCGTGATTGACAGCATCGCGTTCCAGACCAATATTCTGGCGCTTAACGCCGCGGTAGAAGCCGCACGCGCCGGGGAACAGGGGCGTGGTTTTGCGGTCGTCGCAGGCGAAGTCCGTACGCTGGCGAGCCGCAGTGCACAGGCGGCGAAAGAGATCAAAGGGCTTATCGAGAACTCCGTCAGCCGGGTGAATACCGGTTCTGAGCAGGTTAGCGAAGCGGGCGCGACCATGAAGGAGATTGTCGCCGCCGTGACCCGCGTAACCGATATCATGGGTGAGATTTCGTCGGCCTCCGATGAGCAGAGCCGCGGTATTGAACAGGTGAGCCTGGCCGTTTCGCAAATGGACAGCGTGACGCAGCAAAACGCCGCGCTGGTGCAGCAGTCCGCTACGGCGGCGGCGGCACTGGAAGATCAGTCCGAACAGCTGCGTCAGGCTGTGGCCGCGTTTCGTCTGAACGGAAAAGAACACGCGGTCGCCTCACGTCCGGCAAATGTGAAAACGCCGCAGCTACTGCGTCCGGCAACGGCTAACGCCACGCCTGACAGTCACTGGGAAACCTTCTGAGTCACAGGCGGGCGATCGCCTCGCCCGCGAAAACCGCCTTAACGGCTGCGCTTGGCGTGCCGTTCCCAGTTCTCCTGTTTCGCTTCATCGGATTTCCGCAGTGAAACGTAACATGCCCCGCTGCCGCCGTGATGCGGCAGCGCCACGCAGAAAGCCTGCACTTCCTCGAACTCAGTTAACCAGCGTGCCAGATAGCTGCGCACCACATTGGGATGCGAATTCTGTTCGCGCCCTTTCCCGTGAATGATGATCAGGTTACGTAATCCGTCACGACGGGCCTGACTGATAAAGGAATACAGCATCTGTCGGCAGCGTTCGGCGGGCTGACGCAACAGGTTTAAGCTGGCCTGTCGGTCGTATTTCCCCGAACGCAGCTTCTCTATAACGCCCTGCTGTACCCCTTCGCGCTGGAACGCCAGCGGTTCTTCAAGGGGCAGGAGTTCCAGAAACCCCAGCGTCAGAAAGTTGTCCAGCTGTTCAGTATCCATCTCCTGCCGCGCCCGTGCGTTTCTCATCGGCTGCCAGTGGATATCCGAGCAGCGCTTCATGGGCTGGACATCCTCCATGGCGTCAAGAAAAAGTGATTTGTCGTCAGGGTTCATGGGGATCCTCCGGCTACTTCTGAGGGAGGTACTATACCTGTGCCAGACATGTGTCTCAATAACCGTCAGCGGCCCACTCACGGCATATATATTTACCCGGCGAATATATAATAAGGGTGATACGCACTTAAACCAGACTTAACTAAAACTTCAGTGAAGGTAAAATAAGTGATTTACGTTAAAAATTCGTGAAATCAATCACTCGTCAACCTGTCTTTTTTCGGAAAAGGTGTTATAACTAAATAAACCTGCCCCATGGAAATAATACTCAGGACTGGCAAAAGGACGTACTGCTGTGTGTACTGTAGGGTCTGTCTGATGTCGGGCAGACTCTGTTTTTTTTATTTTTAATTTTCCGCTGCGTCTATTTTTCTCGCTTCCCTTCTGAATTGCGTAATTAAGGATTCAGCAAGAGGTGTCTGACGTGAATCACGTCGCTGAATTAAATAATACGCGGCTTTTGGAAGCGATTCGACAACCGGTAGAATGACGAGACGGTGCGCCAGAAGCGGGTCAGAGCCCAACTCCTGCGGCAGGATACTTAAAAAATCACTTTGCGCAACCAAGCTTATACAGGACGAAAATGTTTCACACACCACCCCAATTCGCGGTATTTGCGAGCGGTGGCGAAATAGATCTTCTAATTGCTTATAATAGCTTCCCCGCGGCGTCGGCATTGTCCAGTTATAATGCAAAAGTTCATTAATGGATGTTGCCCCTGTCGCCGGATGCCCTTCCCGGCAAAATACCGCAAACGGTTTTTCAAACAACTTTTCGAACGTAAATTCATGGTCGTAAGGCCCCTGATAATAGGTGTTAATGGTGAAATCCAGCTCACCCTGGCGTAATTCATTGATCATCGACACCAGCTGCCCCTCCATAATCCGTACCTTGACCTGGGGGTGTTGTGCATGAAAGCGCGTAATAACGGCAGGCATCAGGCTGCGTGAAACGCTGGCGCCCATCCCGATATTGATCTGCCCGGCCAGTTCCCCCTGCCGCTGGCGAATATCATCCTGCGCCGCACGCAACTCTTCCAGAATCAGTCTGGCGCGCTGGTAGAAGCCCTCGCCACACTCGGTCAAGGCAACACCTTTACTCCGGCGCACAAAAAGCTGTGCCGCCATACCCTCTTCCAGCTCTTTGATCGATTTGGTCAGCGCTGGCTGCGAAAGATTCAGCGTCCTGCTGGCACCGCGAATACTGCCCTGACGCGCGACTTCAACAAACGCCCGGATTTGATGAAATTTAATCTGAAATGTCATAGCCCGACCGATAACCGTTGTTTATCAGAGTAAAGAAACTGTCATCTACTTTAATGGAAAGGGATGTGCGAGGGTAATTCCTGAACGGTTAAAACTGTGAAAAATCGGTTAGTGATAAGTAAAAACTATCACAGCGTGAAGCAGTTCACATTTTTTAATGATGACGGGAAGAGATATGGACACACTGGCGCAGTACATCCAGACATTAACGCCGCAGCTGAGCGCGTGGCGTCGCGATTTTCACCATTTTGCGGAATCCGGCTGGGTAGAGTTTAGAACTGCAGCGAAAGTCGCTGAAATTCTTGATTCGCTGGGGTACGAACTGGCGATGGGCCGTGATGTGGTGGATGCCGAAAGCCGAATGGGATTGCCCGATGACGCAACGCTGGCGCGAGAATTTGCCCGAGCGCGTGCGCAAGGCGCCCCCGAAAAATGGCTGGCACCGTTTGAAGGCGGATTTACCGGCATTGTGGCGACCCTTAAGACTGGCCGCCCGGGGCCAATCCTGGCGTTTCGCGTAGACATGGATGCCCTTGATTTAAGCGAAGCGCAGGACAACAGCCATCGCCCGTTCCGCGACGGTTTTGCCTCCTGCAACCCGGGAATGATGCACGCCTGCGCGCATGACGGCCATACCACCATTGGTCTGGGACTGGCGCAGGTGCTTAAGCAGAATGAAGCGCAGCTCAACGGCACCATCAGGCTCATCTTTCAGCCTGCCGAAGAAGGGACGCGCGGCGCACGCGCTATGGTTGCCGCCGGGGCGCTGGATGGCGTGGACTATTTTACTGCCATCCATATCGGTACCGGCGTGCCTGCCGGAACGGCGATCTGCGGCAGCGATAACTTTATGGCGACCACCAAGTTCGACGTGAATTTTACGGGCGTTGCCGCACACGCAGGCGGAAAACCGGAGGACGGGCGAAACGCCCTGCTCGCCGCCGCGCAGGCCGCTCTCGCCTTACACAGCATCGCACCGCACAGTGAAGGGGCTTCCCGCGTCAACGTCGGGGTCATGCAGGCCGGAAGCGGCCGCAACGTGGTGCCCGCGAATGCGCTCATCAAAGTGGAAACCCGCGGGGAAAGCGAAGCCATAAATCAGTATGTCTTTGAACGCGCGCAGGCCGTCATTACCGGGGCGGCCGCACTCTACGGCGTGAAGGCGGAGATGCGTCTGATGGGGGCCGCCACCTCCAGCGCGCCCACACCGGCCTGGGTTGATTATCTGCGCGAACAGGCGAGCCAGGTTTCCGGCATTGCTCGCGCTATCGATAAGGTCAAAGCCCCCGCCGGCTCCGAAGACGCCACGCTGATGATGGCCCGCGTGCAGCAAAACGGCGGCATGGCGTCATATATGGTATTCGGCACGGATTTGAGCGCCGGCCATCACAACGAAAAATTCGACTTCGATGAACAGGTTATGGCTATCGCCATCGAAACGCTGGCGCGGACTGCGCTCAATTTTCCGTGGACGCGAGGTGTGTAATGCAGGAGAACTACGCTTTTATTGCCGATGCCATCGATACGCGATGTCAGACGCTAACCGATATAGCCGATGCCATCTGGGATCACCCTGAAACCCGCTTTGAAGAATTTTGGTCCGCCGAACGACTCGCTGGGGCGCTGGAAGCCGAAGGCTTTACGTTGACTCGCGAGGCGGGCGGTATTCCAAACGCTTTTATTGCGAGCTACGGCAGTGGGAAACCGGTTATCGCCCTGCTCGGTGAATACGATGCGCTGGCCGGGCTAAGCCAGCAGGCGCATTGTGCAACCGCGCAATCCGCCACGCCGGGAGCGAATGGTCACGGCTGCGGGCATAACCTCCTGGGCACCGCGGCGCTGGCCGGTGCGGTGGCGGTAAAAAGCTGGCTTGAACAGCATGGCGGTAGCGGAACGGTGCGTTTTTACGGCTGCCCCGGGGAAGAAGGCGGCTCCGGCAAAACCTTTATGGTGCGGGAAGGACTGTTTGATGACGTCGATGCCGCCGTCACCTGGCACCCGGAAGCCTTTGCCGGCATGTTTAACGTCAGCACCCTGGCCAATATTCAGGCCGCCTGGCGTTTTCACGGCGTGGCGGCGCATGCGGCCAACTCCCCTCATCTGGGGCGCAGCGCGCTGGATGCCGTGACGCTGATGACGACCGGCACCAACTTCCTTAATGAACACATCATTGAGAAAGCGCGTGTCCATTACGCCATCACCGATACCGGCGGGATTTCGCCCAACGTGGTGCAGGCCCAGGCCGAAGTGCTGTACCTGATCCGCGCCCCGGAGATGGCCGATGCGCAGCAGATCTACGAACGCATTGAGAAAATCGCCCAGGGCGCGGCAATGATGACCGAAACCACCGTGGAGTGTCGCTTTGATAAAGCCTGCTCCAGCTACCTGCCGAACCGCACGCTTGAAGCGGCAATGTATCGGGCATTACAACACTACGGCACGCCGGCGTGGACTGCTGAAGAGCGCGACTTTGCCCGTGAGATCCGCGCTACGCTCGCGCCCAACGACCTGCAGAATAGCCTCAAAAATATAGCCGCCACGGGCGGAGACGCCGGTAAAGCCTTTGCCCGCCGTCATCAGGAGACACTCCTGATGGATGAGATTGCGCCCTATGCCATTACCGATAACGTGCTGGCGGGTTCAACGGATGTGGGTGACGTCAGCTGGAAAATGCCGGTCGCCCAGTGCTTCAGCCCCTGCTTTACCGTGGGAACGCCGCTGCATACCTGGCAACTGGTGGCACAGGGGCGAACCTCCATTGCTCACAAAGGCATGCTGCTGGCCGGGAAAGTCATGGGCGCCACGGCACTGAATCTGCTGCAGGATGCAGCCCTGCTAAAAAAATGTCGTGAAGAGTTCGAACAACAAATACAAGAAAAACCGTACGTGTGTCCGATCCCACAGGGCGTGACACCGTCACCTTTAAAATAAAAAAACACAACACAACAACACAACACTCCCGAGGAACGCCCATGAGTATGTCATCCATACCTTCGCATTCCCCATCCGGTAAGCTCTATGGCTGGGTTGAAAGGATCGGCAATAAAGTGCCACACCCTTTCCTGCTGTTTATCTATCTGATTGTCATTTTGATGGTTGCCACCGCCGTGCTCTCCGCCTTTGACGTGAGCGTGCGAAGTCCGGCCGATGGCAGCCTGGTGGCGGTGAAAAACCTGCTCAGCGTTGACGGGCTGCACTGGTTTTTACCTAACGTCATCAAAAACTTCAGCGGCTTCGCCCCGCTAGGGGCCATTCTGGCACTGGTATTAGGGGCCGGGCTGGCAGAGCGCGTGGGTTTGCTGCCTGCATTGATGGTAAAAATGGCATCCCACGTCAGCGCACGTTACGCCAGCTATATGGTGCTGTTTATCGCCTTCTTCAGCCATATCTCCTCCGATGCCGCGCTGGTGATCATGCCGCCAATGGGGGCGTTGATCTTCCTCGCCGTCGGGCGGCACCCGGTGGCGGGCCTGCTGTCGGCAATTGCGGGCGTGGGCTGCGGATTTACCGCCAACCTGCTGATTGTCACCACCGACGTATTGCTCTCGGGCATCAGCACGGAGGCGGCGAAAACCATTGACGCAGCAATGCACGTCAGCGTAATCGACAACTGGTACTTTATGGCCAGCTCAGTGATTGTTCTGACGATTGTCGGCGGGCTGATTACCGACAAGATCATCGAGCCGCGTCTGGGCAAATGGGAAGGCCGTAGCGATGAAACGCTGGAGACGCTGAGCAAAGAGCAGAAATTCGGCCTGCGCGTGGCCGGTATTGTCTCGCTGGTATTCATCGCCATGGTCGCGCTGATGGTGGTGCCGGAAAACGGTATTCTACGCGATCCGGTTAAACATACCGTCCTGCCCTCGCCGTTTATACAGGGTATTGTGCCGCTGATCATTCTCTTCTTCTTTGTCGTTTCGCTCGCTTATGGTATCGCCACCGGCAAAATTCGCCGTCAGGGCGATCTGCCGCAGCTGATGATCGAACCGATGAAAGAGATGGCGGGTTTTATCGTCATGGTGTTCCCGCTGGCGCAGTTTGTGGCGATGTTTAACTGGAGCAACATGGGCAAGTTTATGGCCGTGGGCCTGACCGACGCGCTGGAAGCTGCCGGGTTAAGCGGCGTACCGGCGTTTGTCGGCCTGGCGCTATTGTCGTCCCTGCTGTGCATGTTCATCGCCAGCGGCTCCGCCATCTGGTCGATTCTGGCCCCGATCTTCGTGCCGATGTTTATGATGCTGGGCTTCCATCCGGCGTTTGCGCAGATCCTGTTCCGCATCGCCGATTCGTCAGTGATCCCGCTTGCACCGGTTTCGCCGTTTGTCCCGCTGTTTTTAGGCTTTCTGCAGCGCTATAAACCCGAGGCAAAACTGGGTACCTACTATTCGCTGGTTTTGCCCTACCCGCTTATCTTTTTAGGGGTATGGCTGGTGATGCTGGTGGCATGGTATCTTGTCGGCCTGCCGATTGGGCCGGGGATCTACCCGAGGCTGAACTAAAGGAATGAGGATGCTGAGATTACTCGAAGATAAAATTGCGACGCCGCTTGGGCCGCTGTGGGTGATCGCGGACGAGCAGTCTTGTCTGCGCGCCGTTGAATGGGAAGAGCACAGCGACCGCATGGAAGAGCTGCTGAACATTCATTATCGGGCGCAAGGTTTTGAACGTATCCGCGCCACCAATCCGGGTGGGCTGAGCGATAAGCTTGCGGCGTACTTCGAGGGCGATCTCAGCATCATCGATACACTCCCCACCGCCACGGCTGGCACCCCTTTCCAGCGTGAAGTGTGGCAGGCGCTGCGGGCCATTCCCTGCGGGCAGGTCATGCATTACGGCCAGCTCGCGGAGCAGTTGGGCCGCGCAGGCGCCGCGCGTGCGGTGGGGGCCGCCAATGGCTCTAATCCCGTTAGCATTGTCGTTCCCTGCCATCGCGTCATCGGACGCAACGGTACCCTGACCGGCTATGCCGGTGGCGTGCAGCGCAAGGAGTGGTTGCTGCGTCACGAAGGATATCTTCTGCTGTAGATCCCAGGCTTTTTGTGCTTAATTTTCTACCGGTTAGGCTAAAAATCCATAATCAAGCTGTGGAATTTCAAGAAGATGGCGACACATTGCCGTCTCTTGTCCTTATTGATGGTTTGTCAGGCTTACGTACTTACCAAAAAGATGTTAAAATTGACCAATATCAATTAAGGCTTGAGCAAACCTATGATCCCGGAAAAGCGAATTATACGACGCATTCAGTCTGGCGGTTGTGCTATCCATTGCCAGGATTGCAGCATCAGCCAGCTCTGTATCCCGTTTACCCTGAATGAGCATGAACTCGATCAGCTTGATAATATCATCGAGCGCAAAAAGCCTATTCAGAAAGGGCAGACGCTGTTTAAAGCCGGAGACGAACTGAAATCGCTCTATGCTATCCGCTCTGGCACCATCAAGAGCTATACCATCACCGAACAGGGTGATGAGCAGATCACCGGCTTCCATCTGGCGGGTGACCTGGTGGGCTTTGATGCCATCGGCACAGGCCATCACCCGAGCTTTGCTCAGGCGCTTGAAACCTCTATGGTTTGCGAAATCCCGTTTGAAACGCTGGACGACCTGTCCGGTAAGATGCCTAACCTGCGTCAGCAGATGATGCGTCTGATGAGCGGTGAGATCAAAGGCGATCAGGACATGATTCTGCTGCTTTCTAAAAAGAATGCAGAAGAGCGCCTGGCCGCGTTTATCTACAACCTCTCCCGCCGCTTCGCCGAACGGGGTTTCTCGCCGCGCGAATTCCGTCTGACCATGACCCGTGGTGATATCGGTAACTACCTGGGCCTGACCGTGGAAACCATCAGCCGTCTGCTGGGTCGTTTCCAGAAAAGCGGGATGCTGGCCGTTAAGGGTAAATACATCACTATCGAAAACGGTGAAGCACTGGCCGTGCTTGCCGGTCATGCCCGCAACGTGGCATAACTCTCCGCATGTTGATCACCAGACTGATAAATTCACATGATTTATTAGTCTGGTATAATCACTTCCGCTTTAAGCCGTCTTCACCGTAGCACATCCCCACACAGCGCCTGAAAGGTTGTCGTTGAGGTTATGAATTGAGAGAAAGTTTGTTTTTCGTTTCAGTCGTGATTGCCTCAGTGACCTTTATCTTCATCTGGATCATGCTTGTCGGCCCAATGAAGGGGGAGGAAAAAACCTACGTGCAGGACTCCACGACGTTTGCAATAGCGGTGATGGTGCTGCTGTTTATTGCGTTTATCGCGGTGACAACCACGGTGCTTTTCCTCTGATAAATTTTCATGAATTATTGATCTGACAAAAGCTCTCCTCTGTTTCATTCAGGATATATAGGTTACTCTTTTACTTACAGACTGTGGTGACAGTAGTAAGGAGACCTGTATGGCCAAGTATCAAAACATGCTGGTAGCTATCGATCCTAATCAGGACGATCAGCCGGCATTACGACGTGCTGTGTATCTACATCAACGGATTGGCGGCAAAATCAAAGCGTTTTTGCCGATCTATGACTTCTCGTATGAGATGACCACCCTTCTGTCGCCTGACGAGCGCACCGCTATGCGTCAGGGCGTCATCAGTCAGCGTACCGCGTGGATCCGTGAACAGGCGAAGTATTACCTTGAAGCGGGGGTTCCTATTGATATCAAAGTGGTCTGGCATAACCGACCTTTTGAAGCCATTATCCAGGAAGTCGTTGCCGGTGGACACGACCTGCTGCTGAAGATGGCGCACCAGCACGACAAGCTGGAATCCGTGATCTTCACCCCAACCGACTGGCACTTGCTGCGTAAATGCCCTTGCCCGGTCTGGATGGTGAAAGACCAGCCGTGGCCGGAGGGCGGGAAAGCCGTAGTGGCAGTAAACCTCGCCAGCGAAGAGGATTATCATAATTCACTCAACGAGAAGCTGGTGAAGGAAACCATCCAGCTCGCTGACCAGGTCAATCACACTGAAGTGCATCTGGTGGGCGCCTATCCAGTCACCCCAATCAATATCGCCATTGAGTTGCCTGAATTTGACCCCAGCGTCTATAACGACGCCATTCGCGGCCAGCATTTGCTGGCCATGAAAGCGCTGCGCCAGAAGTTCAGCATTGATGAGAATATGACGCACGTAGAGAAAGGGCTGCCTGAAGAGGTGATCCCGGATTTAGCAGAACATTTGCAGGCCGGGATTGTGGTCCTGGGGACCATTGGCCGGACCGGTATTTCTGCCGCGTTCCTCGGCAATACCGCCGAACAGGTGATCGACCATCTGCGCTGTGACCTGCTGGTCATTAAGCCAGATGAGTTCCAGACGCCGATTGAGCTGGACGATCCGGAAGACGATTAATATAACCCTGTCAGCCCGCCGCTCCGGCGGGCTTTTTTTTCAGCTCTCCATCACCGGCTTCGGCTGTTCACCCGCCTCATCCTGCATCCACGGCGCGTGCAATACCATGCTCGGCAGTGCCAGCTTAATCTCCTGAGCATTGAGCCCTTCAAGAATACGGATATTGATCTCCTGCTGGATATCCATGTATTTGTTGTAATCCGCGGTATTGACGATATGAACGACTTCAAACGTCAGACGGTCGCGGTCAAATCCGAGAAAATGGGCACGATCGAATTTTGTCTCACCCACATCGGTGATGATTTGCCTGACCATATCCCCCACGTAGCGCAGCTTATCGGGCGGCGTGTCGCTGGCCACGCCAAAGGTAAAGACGATACGACGTGTCTGCATACGTTTGTAGTTGTGGAGCGTTTGCTGGAGCAAAATGGCGTTGCCGCAGACGATCTGCTCCCCGCTCAGGCTGCGTATGCGGGTCGTTTTAAGGCCAATGTGCTCTACCGTCCCCGCCACGTCGTTGAACACCACAAAATCACCAATTTCAAACGGCTTATCAAAACCAATGGACAGGGAGGCAAACACGTCGCTCAGGATCGTTTGTACGGCGAGAGCGATGGCAATCCCCCCCACCCCAAGGCTGGCAACCAGAGCAGTGATGTTGACGCCCGCGTTAGCAAGAATAGACAGCAGCATCACTGACCAGACAATGGCACGGAGAATAAGCCCCGTGATCACCAGCGTAACCGGGTTTTTATGACTTCCCGGTGCCAGCATGACGTGACGTAGCCACGACACAACGCCCTGATCCATCCACAGTGCCACCTGAATCGCGAAAACCAGGAACCAGGCATGGCTGACCGTGCCAAAAAGATGATCGGGTAAGTCAACAAAACGCAGGCTGAACAGAAGTGCTACGACAAAAAGCAGGATCCGACTCGTCCTGTTAAGCATATCGCTCAGGATAAAACGCATCCGGTTGGTGGTCGGGTGTTTGTCGCCCCAGGTGGTGATCCCTTTCTTAACGAACGCGATCAGGCGCGTCAGCAGCCAGTACACCAGCAGCGTGACAAAGACAACCGTGGCGACGCCTACCCAAAATGTCGGCGTCATCATCAACGCGATGATGTCGAAGCGGGACAGAAATTGCATTACACCTCCTCGTCTTACACAAAGGGTAAAGTATAGACAGAGGAGAAAAGCTGACCGCAGAAATAAGAAAACCGCCCCGAAGAGCGGTTTGTCAGGGTGAAGCGAAATTATAGTGCTTTCAGAATCGCATCCACGCTGGCTTTGGCGTCGCCAAACAGCATGTGGGTGTTCTCTTTGAAGAACAGCGGGTTCTGCACGCCAGCATAGCCGGTGTTCATGGAGCGTTTGAAGACTATCACGTTCTGCGCCTTCCATACTTCCAGAACCGGCATACCCGCGATTGGGCTGCGCGGATCGTCCTGCGCCGCCGGGTTAACGGTGTCGTTAGCGCCAATGACCAGCACGGTGTCGGTATCGGCGAAATCATCGTTGATCTCGTCCATCTCCAGCACGATGTCGTAAGGCACTTTCGCTTCCGCCAGCAGCACGTTCATGTGGCCTGGCAGACGTCCCGCCACCGGGTGAATACCAAAGCGAACCTTGATCCCACGCGCGCGCAGCTTCTCAGTAATTTCTGCGACCGGATACTGCGCCTGCGCCACCGCCATGCCATAGCCCGGGGTGATAATGACCGAGTGCGAGTTTTTCAGCATCTCTGCGGTATCTTCCGCGCTGATCTCACGGTGCTCACCCACTTCTTCATCAGAACCGGTAGAGGAGCCGTCAGAACCAAATCCCCCGGCGATAACGCTGATAAACGAACGGTTCATCGCCTTACACATGATGTAAGACAGGATCGCACCAGATGAACCCACCAGCGCACCGGTGACGATCAGCAGGTCGTTGCTCAGCATAAAGCCTGCCGCCGCCGCCGCCCAACCGGAGTAGGAGTTCAGCATGGAGACCACCACCGGCATATCCGCACCACCGATAGACGCCACCAGGTGCCAGCCAAATGCCAGCGCGATGAGGGTCATCACCAGTAATGCCAGCACCTGCAGGCCCACGCTTTCGGTACGCACGAAGATAACCATCAGTACAAACGATACCACCAGCGCCGCCAGGTTCAGCTTGTGACGGTTTGGCAGCATCAGCGGTTTAGACGAAATCTTACCGCGCAGTTTGCCGAACGCCACAATTGAGCCGGTGAAGGTCACCGCACCAATAAAGATGCCGAGGAACACTTCGGTCAGGTGAATGTTGACCAGAATCGGTTCCAGACCCGGTTCGTGATGCAGGTAGCTGTTGAAGCCCACCAGCACGGCCGCCAGACCCACAAAGCTGTGCAGAATAGCAACCAGCTCCGGCATCTCGGTCATTTCAACGCGTTTCGCCAGGCGAATACCGATCGCGCCGCCGATGATCATCGCCACCAGGATCCACGCCACGTTGCCGGTGTCCGGCCCGAAGATGGTGGCGATCAGCGCAATCGCCATCCCGGCGATACCAAAGTTATTCCCCTGCTGAGACGTTTCGTGTTTGGAAAGCCCCGCCAGACTGAAAATAAACAGGATTGCAGCAACAATGTATGCGGCTGTGACTAATCCTCCAGACATATGCTACCCCTTAGCCTTTACGAAACATTTTCAGCATGCGCTGAGTCACGGTGAAACCACCGAAAATATTGATACTGGCGATCAGCACCGCAATAAAGCTCAGGAAGCTGATCCAGCCGCCGTGACCAATCTGCAGTAACGCCCCGACCACGATAATCCCGGAGATGGCGTTGGTTACCGACATCAGCGGCGTGTGCAACGCGTGGGAGACGTTCCACACCACGTAGTAACCGACCACGCAGGAGAGCGCGAAGACGGTGAAATGGCCGAGGAACTCTTTCGGCGCGACGTCAGCCAGCCAACCGAACAGGATAATGACCAGCGCCATGATGGCGTATTTACGCCATGGAGACGCCGGTTTAGCGGGTTCTTTTGGCTCTGGCGCCGCTTTCGGCGCGGCCTGAGGCTGAGCAGAAACCTGAATCGGCGGTGCCGGCCAGGTGATTTCACCATCACGGACAACGGTAACACCGCGCACCACGACATCGTCGAAATCAACGGTGACGTTTCCGTCTTTCTCTTTGCACAGCAGCTTCAGCAGGTTAACCAGGTTGGTGCCGTACAGCTGAGACGACTGCGTTGGCAGGCGGCCTGGCAGATCGGTATAGCCGATCACCTTCACGCCGTTGGCGGTGGTCGTCACCTGATTAGCAACGGTGTACTCACAGTTACCGCCGTTTTGCGCCGCCAGGTCGACAATCACGCTGCCCGGCTTCATGGAATCCACCATCTCACGGGTGATAAGCTTGGGCGCAGGTTTACCCGGAATCAGCGCGGTGGTCACAATAATGTCGACATCTTTCGCCTGAGCGGCGAAGAGTTCCATTTCGGCTTTGATAAAGGCTTCGGACATGACTTTCGCGTAACCGTCACCGCTGCCCGCTTCTTCCTTGAAGTCCAGCTCAAGGAATTCGGCTCCCATACTCTGGACCTGTTCCTTCACCTCCGGACGGGTATCAAATGCGCGCACGATAGCGCCGAGGCTGTTTGCCGCACCGATTGCGGCAAGCCCTGCCACACCCGCACCAATCACCATGACTTTTGCCGGAGGGACTTTCCCCGCCGCGGTGATCTGACCGGTAAAGAAGCGTCCAAATTCGTGAGCCGCTTCCACAATCGCGCGATAACCCGCAATGTTAGCCATGGAGCTTAAGGCATCCAGCGACTGCGCGCGCGAAATGCGCGGCACGGAGTCCATCGCCATCACGGTCACGCCACGTGCAGCCAGCTTCTCCATAAGCGCTGGATTTTGCGCAGGCCAGATGAAGCTCACCAGCGTGGTGCCCGGATTCAGGAGCGCAATCTCACTCTCTTCCGGTGCGTTAACCTTCAGAATAACCGGCGACTGCCAGACTTCAGCACCGTCCACCACTTCCGCACCCGCCTGGATAAAGGCCTCGTCATCGAAACTCGCCAGTTTGCCTGCGCCGCTTTCAACCGCGACGGTAAAACCCAGCTTAAGCAGTTGCTCCACCGTTTTCGGTGTTGCCGCTACGCGGGTTTCATTGGCTAACCGTTCTTTTGGTACCCCAATACGCATAGTTTTCCCTTCCATCGGTTTTTGATGATGGTTTGTCGATAAATGCCCGCGGTTTGTATCAATTTTCGCCATTCTCATAGCGATGAGAGATGATTAACCCCGGAAAATAAAACAGTAACAAACTGTCTATAACCTACTGAAAATAGCGCCCGTGATCTACCGCCAGAAAACACTATTTCTTACTTTATCTGTGAAAAATAAGCGATCGGCGTCACTGACAGTGATATTTACCTTAAATTCATCGCCAGAACCGATAAATAGCGCAAGCGAAGCGGTAAAAACATGATATAGCGCCATAAGAGAACAAGTTATTAACATTAAATTAACTTGTAAAAGTCATATGCTTTATCAGTTTTACTTGTCAAACGCCTGTTTTTTCAACATATCACTAAATGTTATCGAATTCGTTAATTCAGTGAGCACAGGCAGTGAAAAATGGCGCAGACAGCGACGGGTTTTAAATGCCATAATCGGGGCCGTCTCAAATTAACAACAATACCAGTACATGGTTTGCGCAAGGCGAAGGATTATTTTTATGAAGCTTAAGAACACACTCCTGGCGTCCGCACTTCTCTGTGCGACCGCCCTGTCTGCGAATGCCGCAACAGAGTTAACGCCAGAGCAAGCGGCAGCGTTAAAACCTTTTGACCATACGGTCATTGTGGGTCGTTATAATTCTATTGGCGATGCCGTCGCCGCCGCATCAAAAGCCGCTGATAAAAACGGGGCGGCCTCGTTTTACGTTGTTGACCAGTCTGATTATGGCAACAGCGGCAACCAGCGCGTAACCATTGCGCTGTATAAAGACAATGCGCCAAAAGCAGACGCACCGAAAAACCGTGTGATTAACGGTATCGTTGAGCTGCCAAAAGATCAGGCAATTGAGCTGGAACCGTACGACACCGTTACCGTTCAGGGCTTCTATCGCAGCCAGCCTGAAGTGAACGATGCCATCACCAAAGCCGCGAAAGAGAAAGGGGCCTACTCGTTCTATATCGTGCGCCAGGTGGATGCTAACCAGGGCGGCAACCAGCGTATTACCGCATTCATCTATAAAGAAGATGCGAAGAAACGCGTTCTGCAGAGCCCGGATGCCATCCCTGCTGACTCCGAAGCGGGTCGCGCGGCGATAGCGAAAGGCGGCGAAGAAGCGAAGAAAGTTGAAATTCCAGGCGTAGCGACGACTGCTGCGCCAAGCGCTGAAGTGGGCCGTTTCTTTGAAACGCAATCCACGAAAGGTGGCCGCTATTCCGTGACGCTGCCAGACGGCACCAAAATTGAAGAGCTGAACAAAGCCACTGCTGCACAGATGGTGCCGTTCGACAGCATCAAGTTTACCGGCAACTACGGCAACATGACGGAAGTCTCTTACCAGGTCGCGAAGCGTGCGGCGAAGAAAGGGGCGAAGTATTACCATATCACCCGCCAGTGGCAGGAACGTGGTAACAACGTGACCATCAGCGCCGATCTGTACAAGTAACAAAATCATTGACCAAAGGCGGCGCAACGCCGCCTTTTTTTGTTACTTTTTTCGAATTTCTGCCACACATCATTGCATGCTTTCGTGACACTCCGTAAAATCCCGCGCCTTAGTGTAATCCACCATTTTTATGCGCCGCAGCGAAATAATTATTCTGGATTGGGACTTTTCATAACAGGAAGCCAATGGAAAAGAAACTTGGCCTGAGTGCTCTGACTGCACTCGTTTTAAGCTCAATGCTGGGTGCGGGCGTATTCAGTTTACCGCAGAACATGGCTGCCGTCGCAAGCCCCGCCGCGTTACTCATCGGCTGGGGGATTACCGGCGTCGGGATATTGCTGCTGGCGTTCGCCATGCTGCTGCTCACCCGCATTCGCCCCGATCTGGACGGCGGTATTTTCACCTATGCGCGTGAAGGATTTGGCGAGCTGATCGGCTTCTGCTCCGCCTGGGGCTACTGGCTGTGCGCGGTGATCGCCAACGTCTCCTATCTGGTGATCGTTTTCTCAGCGCTCAGCTTCTTTACCGATACGCCTGAACTGCGTCTGTTTGGTGACGGCAATACCTGGCAGTCAATTGTCGGTGCCTCGGTGCTGCTCTGGGTAGTTCACTGGCTGATTTTGCGCGGCGTCCAGACCGCCGCCAGCATCAACCTGGTGGCAACGCTGGCGAAACTGGTGCCGCTCGGCCTGTTTATCGTACTGGCCTTTATTGCGTTTCGTCTTGATGTGTTTACGCTTGATTTCAGCGGCATTGCGCTGGGCGTTCCGGTCTGGGAGCAGGTGAAAAACACGATGCTGATCACCCTGTGGGTATTCATCGGCGTTGAGGGGGCAGTCGTGGTCTCTGCCCGCGCGCGTAACAAACGTGATGTGGGCCGTGCCACGCTGCTGGCTGTCCTGGCGGCGTTGGGCGTGTATCTGCTGGTCACGCTGCTGTCGCTGGGCGTGGTGGCGCGTCCTGAACTGGCCGAAATGCGTAACCCGTCAATGGCCGGGCTGATGGTGAAAATGCTTGGCCCGTGGGGTGACGTCGTGATTGCCGCGGGATTGATCGTCTCCGTCTGCGGCGCGTACCTGAGCTGGACCATCATGGCGGCTGAAGTGCCGTTCCTGGCCGCGACGCACAAAGCGTTTCCACGCCTGTTTGCCCGTCAAAACCAAAATAATGCCCCTTCAGCGTCTCTCTGGCTGACCAATATTAGCGTTCAGGTCTGTCTGGTGCTGATCTGGCTCACAGGTTCAGACTATAACACCCTGCTGACCATCGCCTCAGAGATGATTCTGGTACCCTATTTCTTAGTGGGCGCGTATTTGTTAAAAATCGCCACGCGTCCGGCGCATTATATCGTGGGTATCGGGGCCTGTATTTACGGTCTGTGGTTGTTGTATGCTTCCGGGCCTATGCATCTGCTGCTGTCGGTAGTGCTGTATGCGCCGGGTCTGCTGGTGTTTATCTACGCCCGCCGCACGCATCAGCTGGAGAACGCGCTGAGACGGCGTGAGATGGCCTTAATCGGACTGTTACTGGTTGCTGCCGTTCCGGCAACCTGGATGTTAATGGGATAGCCCTCGTCTTTCCCATTGTTGAACTGTAAAGGAGAATACGATGGGAAATACACCGCTTCGCCCAATACTGATCACGGGTGGAGGCCGCCGTATCGGCCTCGCCCTCGCCCATCATTTTCTCAACCTTCGCCATCCGGTCATTGTCAGTTACCGTACGGAATACCCGTCAATTGAGGGTTTGCGCAAAGCCGGAGCCGTCTGTATTCAGGCCGATTTTTCCACTGATGAGGGCATTCTGGCCTTTGCGGAGAAGGTGAAAGCCACCACCACGGGGTTGCGCGCCGTGATCCATAACGCCAGCGCCTGGCGGGCCGAGAAACCCGGCACGTCACTCAGCGAAACGCTCTCCGCGATGCTGCAGATCCACGTCAATGCCCCTTATCTGCTTAACCACGCCCTGCAGGATCTGCTGCGTGGCCATGGTCATGCTGCGGGGGACATTATTCACTTCACCGACTATGTAGTGGAACGCGGCAGCGACAAGCACATCGCCTATGCGGCCAGTAAAGCCGCGCTGGATAACATGACGCGTTCGTTCGCCCGCAAGCTCGCGCCTGAGGTGAAGGTGAATGCCATCGCTCCGGCGATGATTTTATTTAATGAAAACGATGATGCGGAGTATCGCCAGCAGGCGCTCAATAAGTCGCTCATGAAAATAGCCCCAGGCGAGAAAGAGGTGATCGACCTTGTGGATTACCTGCTCACCAGTTGCTATGTCACCGGCAGAACCTTTGCCGTGGACGGCGGCCGCCCGTTACGCTAGTGAAAGCGGCTCCAGAAGAAAATTAACACCCAGGCGCTGAGCCCCCAGCAAACCACTGCCCCGCCCAGCGCCAGGGGAAGCCGTAGAAAACCGGTGAAATACCATAACGAAAGCAGGTAGAGAAAATAGGGGATGATAGACCACATACCAAACACAATGGTGGTGCGTAGCGCCTCGGTTCCCCTTTCAGACGCCACAATATAATGGCCAATAAGCGCAAAGGTCGGGAACAGCGGGATCAGCCCGGCAATATAGTAGTTTTTGGTTTTTGCCAGAATGCCTATCAGTAACACCACCAGCGCTCCCAGCGCCGCTTTGATCACCAGCCCCATACTTTTTCCTATAACAATCAAATAACAATATGAGCCAGAATAACGGAAGCGGCGTTAATTTTGAAAGATTAATGGAAGGTTAAGGTTCCGCGGTGTATGTTGGCTTTTTTCACGAAAACAGACGTTGTATGAATAAGATTGTTTATGTTGAAGACGAACCCGAAGTCGGGCAGTTGATCGCCGCCTATCTGGGCAAACATGATATGGACGTCATTGTTGAGCCTCGCGGCGATCGGGCCGAAGAGGTGGTCGTCCGTGAAAACCCGGACCTGGTGCTGCTGGATATCATGTTGCCTGGCAAAGACGGCATGACCCTCTGCCGCGACCTGCGCGCCCGCTGGGAAGGTCCTATCGTGTTGCTCACCTCTCTGGACAGCGATATGAACCATATCCTGTCGCTGGAGATGGGTGCCAACGATTACATTCTGAAAACCACACCGCCTGCCGTTCTGCTTGCCCGTCTGCGCCTGCATTTGCGCCAGCACGCAAGTGTCGAACGCGAATCGCCCGCCCCCTCTCTGACGCCGCACAAAGCGATGCGTTTTGGTACGCTGTCTATCGATCCGATCAACCGCCAGGTGCTGCTTTCCGGCGAGCTTATCGCCCTCTCCACCGCCGACTTTGACCTGCTGTGGGAACTGGCAACGCATGCCGGGCAAATCATGGACCGTGACGCGCTGCTGAAAAACCTGCGTGGCGTGAGCTATGACGGCATGGACCGCAGCGTCGACGTTGCGATTTCGCGCCTGCGCAAAAAGTTGCAGGATAATGCCACCGAGCCCTACCGCATTAAAACCGTGCGTAACAAAGGTTATCTGTTTGCCCCGCACGCCTGGGAAACCTGATTACGCTCACCGGCTAACCAAACATGCTCGAAATGAAGGCATTACATCGCGATGCCTTCTCTTTCTCGCGTTTAATTACCCGTTTGCGCAACAAATACTTGCTAAGCACGCTATCTAATCCATAATTAAAGTTCAATTGTCTCTTCTTCAGGCCGCACCGGCCCCGCTACCTGCTCACACCTGTTCCGCACATTCCCTCCCATGAAATCTTGAAATGAGGATTTAAGCCTATGAAATATGTATAGCTACCATGAAGTAGAAGCCATCAAAACCAATCTTGAATGGATTGTTAATCAGCTAACCTTTAGGCAATCCTCCCCCTCAGGTACCGACCTAAAAGCGCTCTTTGACCTGCTGGAACTGATTCAGTCTTACGAAATGCTCCTGGACTTAATCAGGGACTTCGGAACGGATGTGATTGATGCGCACATTGCGGAAGGCCTGGCCGTCACGGAAAAACTCATCGCCAAGGTCAAAAGAAGTGCGCACGCAATGTAAGAGGCGTCACAGACATGAAAACAGGTGAGGTTTTTCATGTATATTCTGCCTATTGCGTTTTTCCGGTGAGATGGAATGAAAAAGCTGTTTGTGCAGTTTTATCTTTTACTGTTTGTCTGCTTCCTGGTCATGACCATGCTGGTCGGGCTGGTCTATAAATTTACCGCCGAACGTGCGGGCAGGCAGTCGCTGGACGATTTGATGAAAAGCTCGCTGTATCTGATGCGGAGCGAACTCAGAGAGATCCCGCCGCACGACTGGGCGAACACCCTCAAAGAACTCGATCTGAACCTGTCATTTGATTTACGCATCGAGCCATTAAAAGATTTCGAGTTAGATCCGCCCGCAATGCAGCGCCTGCGCGATGGCGATATCGTGGCGCTGGATGAGAAATACACCTTTATCCAGCGTATTCCGCGCAGCCATTATGTGCTGGCTGTCGGGCCGGTTCCTTATCTCTATTATCTTCACCAGATGCGCCTGCTGGACATGGCGTTGATGGCCTTTATCGCCATTTCGCTCGCGTTTCCCGTCTTTATCTGGATGCGTCCCCACTGGCAGGACATGCTGAAGCTGGAATCCGCCGCACAGCGTTTTGGCGAGGGGCATTTCACCGAGCGCATTCACTTCGACAGCGGTTCCAGCTTTGAACGGCTGGGCGTGGCCTTTAACCAGATGGCCGATAATATTAATGCCCTGATCGCCAGTAAAAAACAGCTAATCGACGGAATTGCCCACGAGCTGCGCACGCCACTGGTTCGCCTGCGCTATCGTCTGGAGATGAGCGAGAATCTGACAGAAGCGGAGTCACTCGCGCTTAACCGCGATATTGGTCAGCTTGAAGCGCTGATTGAGGAGCTGCTCACCTACGCGCGCCTCGACCGCCCACAAAACGAGCTGAACCTCAGTGCGCCAGATCTGCCCGCCTGGCTGCAAACCCATATTGATGATGTCCAGAGCGTGAACCCGCAACGCACGCTGTTGACGCGCGTCACGCCCGGCGATTACGGCGCGCTCGATATGCGGCTGATGGAGCGCGTGCTTGATAACCTGCTGAACAACGCCATGCGCTACAGCGAAAGTACGCTACAGATTGGACTGGATTTGCAGGGTAACCAGGCAAGCCTGACAGTTGAAGACGATGGACCGGGAATTGCCCCAGAAGCACGAGAAACCGTATTTGAACCGTTTGTCCGCCTCGATCCCAGCCGCGATCGCGCCACCGGCGGGTGCGGACTGGGGCTGGCTATTGTTTACTCTATTGCGCAGGCCATGGGCGGCACGGTGCATTGTGAGGAGAGCGAACTCGGCGGCGCACGCTTCTGCTTTAACTGGCCGGTGTACCATAACATCGCCCTTCCCGTCCCTGTCTGACCTTAACCGCACGCTGGCCTGACCCGGAGTGCTGTGCTATATGATAAGTATGTTGTAACTAATGAGAGTGCTTATGGCAACCTACGATCTCATCGAACGGCTGAACAGCACGTTCCGCGAAATAGAACACGATTTGCTGACGCTGACCGCGCGTTTACAAACCTGCCGCCTGCTGGCCGCGCGCGTCTTTACCCTGCCCGATATCGCCAAAGGCGCGGAGCACGATCCGCTCGACGCCATTGAGGTGAAGCAGCATATCGGCGGCGCCGCGCTTGAGCTGGCCCTGAAGCACTACCGCCACCTTTTTATTCAGCAGCAGTCGGAACAGCGCAGCAGCAAGGCGGCCGTGCGCCTGCCGGGCGTGATCTGCCTGCAAACCGATGCCACCACGCGCGAGGCGCTGGAAAACCAGATTGCGCATATCAACGCCCTGAAAGCAACGTTTGAGAAGATAGTGACCGAAGAGTCCGGCCTCGCTCCGGCCGCCCGGTTTGAGTGGGTGCACCGCCAGCTTCCGGGATTAATTACCCTTAATGCCTACCGCACGCTGACCGTACTGCGTCACCCTGCCACGCTACGCTTCGGCTGGGCGAATAAGCACATCATTAAAAACTTCACCCGGGATGAGGTGCTGGCGCAGCTGGAAAAAAGTCTTAAGGCACCGCGTACCGTTGCACCGTGGTCGCGTGAACAGTGGATTGAGCGTCTGGAGCAGGAGTATCACAGCATCGCCTCGTTACCGGCGGATACGCGCCTCAAAATTAAGCGTCCGGTAAAGGTGCAGCCTATCGCTCGCGTCTGGTATTCCGGTCAGCAAAAACAGGTACAATATGCCTGCCCGACGCCGCTGATTGCGCTTTATGATGCCGATCAGGGCGCCATCGTGCCGGATATTGGTGAGCTGCTGAATTACGACGCTGAAAATGTTCAGCACCGTTATCGGCCTCAGGCGCAGCCGCTACAGCTGATTATTCCGCGGCTGCACCTGTATGTGGCGGGATGATTATTTCAGACTGCCGACCATCGCTTCCGGGCGAACCCAGGCGTCAAATTCCGCCTCCGTTAGATAACCCAGCGCCAGAGCGGCAGCTTTCAGCGTTAGCCCCTCTTTGTGCGCCTTTTTGGCGATCTCGGCGGCCTTGTCGTAGCCGATATGGGTATTGAGTGCGGTGACCAGCATCAGAGACTCATTCAGCAGCTGGCTGATGCGCTCGCGGTTTGGCTCTATGCCCACCGCACAATGCTCGTTAAAGCTCTCCATCCCGTCGGCCAGCAGACGAACAGATTGCAGCACGTTATGAATCACCATCGGACGATAGACGTTTAGCTCGAAGTTGCCGGACGCGCCGCCCAGGTTAACGGCCACGTCGTTGCCCATCACCTGACAGCAGAGCATGGTCATGGCTTCGCACTGGGTCGGGTTGACTTTACCCGGCATGATAGAGCTGCCCGGCTCGTTTTCCGGAATGCTGATTTCACCGATACCGCAGCGCGGCCCTGAGGCCAGCCAGCGGACGTCGTTGGCAATTTTCATCAGCGAAGCCGCCAGACCTTTCAGCGCGCCGTGGGTGTGAACCAGCGCATCGCAGGTCGCCAGCGCTTCGAATTTATTGGGCGCCGTGACGAATGGCTGTCCGGTAATGGCCGCAAGCTCCTTCGCCACGCGCACCGCGTACTCAGGATGCGTATTTAACCCGGTACCGACCGCCGTGCCACCGAGCGCCAGCTCCGCCAGATGGGGCAAACTGTTCTCGATATGCTTCAGGTTATGTTCCAGCATCGCCACCCAGCCGGAAATCTCCTGACCGAGCGTCAGTGGCGTAGCGTCCTGAAGGTGAGTACGGCCAATTTTAACGATGTCGCGGAAGGCCTGCGCTTTCTCGTTGAGCGTGGTTTTGAGCACGTTGAGCTGCGGAATAAGCTGCTCGCGGATCGCGATCACCGCCGCTACGTGCATCGCCGTCGGGAAGACGTCGTTGGAACTCTGGCTTTTGTTAACGTCATCGTTCGGGTGGATCTTACGCTCCATGCCGCGCACGCCGCCCAGCAGTTCACTTGCCCGATTCGCCAGCACTTCGTTCATGTTCATGTTGCTTTGGGTACCGGAACCGGTTTGCCAGATGGCGAGGGGAAATTCGTCGGGATGTTTACCGGCCAGCACTTCGTCGGCGGCATTAATGATCGCGGTGGCTTTATCTGCGCCCAGCAGGCCTAAATCCTGGTTTACTTTTGCCGCTGCACGTTTGGTGAGTGCCAGCGCCTGAATCAGCGAGACGGGCATTTTTTCGGTCGAAATACGGAAGTGCTCCAGCGAACGCTGGGTTTGCGCGCCCCATAGCTTGTCAGCCGGAACCTCGATTGCGCCCATAGAGTCTTTCTCATGGCGTACCGTTGTCATTACTTTCTCCTTGATAACACTGTCGGGATTGCTCACATGCTTAAGAGATAAGTATTGATGACTTCTGAGAAACGATATGGCGCTTTGTGCGCTCTTTTTGGAGTCGGGTGGCGCTAACGCCACCCGACAAGGTTTTAACTTACTTCACACACGCTGAACACTGGGACGACTGGATTTGCTTGAAGAAGTCGTTACCTTTGTCATCCACCAGGATAAACGCCGGGAAATCTTCCACTTCAATTTTCCAGATGGCTTCCATACCCAGTTCCGGGTATTCCACGCATTCCAGGCTCTTGATACTGCCCTGCGCAAGGACCGCCGCCGGGCCGCCGATGCTGCCAAGGTAGAAACCGCCATGCTTATGGCATGCGTCCGTTACCTGCTGGCTACGGTTGCCTTTTGCCAGCATGATCATGCTGCCGCCGTTGGCCTGCAGCTGGTCAACGTAGGAGTCCATACGGCCCGCCGTGGTAGGACCTAACGAGCCGGAAGCATAGCCTTCAGGCGTTTTGGCCGGTCCTGCGTAGTAGATCGGGTGATCTTTAATGTACTGCGGCAGCCCTTCACCGTTATCCAGCCGCTCTTTCAGCTTCGCGTGCGCAATGTCACGGCCGACGATAATCGTGCCGTTCAGAGAGAGGCGAGTCGACACCGGGTACTGAGAAAGCTGGGCCAGGATCTCTTTCATCGGACGGTTGAGGTCAACGCGAACCGCTTCCCCCTCACCCGCTTTACGCAGTTCTTCCGGGATGTATTTGCCTGGGTTGTTTTCCAGTTTTTCGATCCAGATGCCTTCGCGGTTGATCTTCGCCTTGATGTTGCGATCCGCAGAGCAGGAAACGCCCATGCCGACCGGGCAGGATGCACCGTGACGCGGCAGACGGATCACGCGCACGTCGTGAGCAAAGTATTTACCGCCAAACTGTGCGCCGAGCCCCAGGTTACGCGCTTCTTCCAGCAGCTCCTGCTCAAGCTGCACGTCGCGGAATGCCTGGCCGTGTTCATTACCTTCCGTTGGCAGACCGTCATAGTATTTGGTTGAGGCCAGTTTGACGGTTTTCAGCGTGCTCTCAGCCGAGGTACCGCCAATCACAAACGCGATGTGGTACGGCGGGCATGCAGCCGTACCGAGAGTACGCATTTTCTCGACCAGGTAGTTCTTCAGCTTGCCCGGGGTGAGCAGCGCTTTGGTTTCCTGGTAGAGATAGGTTTTGTTGGCCGAACCGCCGCCTTTGGCGATGCAGAGGAATTTGTACTCATCACCGTCGACGCTGTAGAGATCTATCTGTGCGGGCAGGTTGGTGCCGGTGTTGACCTCTTTGTACATATCCAGCGCCGCGTTTTGCGAGTAGCGCAGGTTATCTTCGGTATACGTGTTGTAAACACCGTGGGCCAGCGCCGCTTCATCACCGCCGCCGGTCCAGACGCGCTGGCCTTTTTTACCAACGATAATCGCCGTGCCGGTGTCCTGACAGGTTGGCAGAATGCCTTTCGCCGCGATATCGGAGTTACGCAGGAACTGCAGGGCAACGTATTTATCGTTCTCGCTGGCTTCCGGGTCGCTCAGAATATCGGCTACCTGCTGCTGATGCGCAGGACGGAGCATAAACGAGGCGTCGTGGAAAGCGTGCTGCGCCAGCAGCGTCAGCGCCTGCGGATCCACCTTAAGGATCTCTTGTCCTTCAAACTCAGAAACGGAGACGTGATCGCGGGTTAACAGGTAATACTCGGTCTGATCCTTACTGAGGGGGAAAGGATCCTGATAATGGAAGGGTTTATTCGACATTGTTCTCTCACTTACTGCTTCGGTCTGTTTATTCAGGGCAGATGTTCCGCTGCCCGGCTTAAAAGCGAGTCAGCTTATCCTACACAATTTTTTAACAAAAACTGAGACTAGTACGACTTTTTACATCCACAGGTTACTTCCATGTGGTTTATTGCTTTAATACCCGGAGTTAATTCCACAATTGAATCAGGGCTTGATAATGCAAAAACTCATTAACTCAGTGCAAAACTACGCCTGGGGAAGTAAAACTGCGTTAACGGATCTCTACGGTATCGCTAACCCCAACAACCTGCCGATGGCAGAGCTGTGGATGGGGGCACACCCGAAGAGCAGCTCAAAAATTGCAGACGCCAGCGGCCAGGTACGCAGCCTGCGTGACGTGATCGATGCCGATAAATCCGCGCTGTTGGGCGACAACGTTGCTCAGCGCTTCGGTGAACTGCCGTTCCTGTTTAAAGTCCTGTGTGCCGACCAGCCGCTCTCCATCCAGGTTCACCCGAACAAAAAAGCCTCTGAAATCGGCTTTGCGAAAGAGAACGCGGCGGGTATCCCGTTAGACGCTGCCGAGCGTAACTACAAAGATCCGAATCACAAGCCGGAACTGGTCTTTGCACTGACCCCGTTCCTGGCGATGAACGCATTCCGCGAATTTTCCGAGATCGTTTCCCTGCTGCAACCGGTCGCGGGTGCTAACAAGGCTATCGCCCACTTCCTTGAAAACCCGAATGCCGACGCGCTGAGCCAGCTGTTTGCCAGCCTGCTGAATATGCAGGGTGAAGAGAAATCTCACGCGCTGGCGGTGCTGAAAGCGACGCTGGACAGCCAGCACGGTGAACCGTGGGAAACCATCCGTCTGATTTCCGCGTTCTACCCGGACGACAGCGGCCTGTTCTCTCCCCTGCTGCTGAACGTGGTGAAACTGAACCCGGGCGAAGCGATGTTCCTGTTCGCGGAAACCCCGCACGCCTACCTGCAGGGCGTGGCGCTGGAGGTGATGGCCAACTCCGATAACGTGCTGCGCGCGGGCCTGACGCCGAAATATATCGATATTCCTGAGCTGGTTGCCAACGTGAAGTTTGTGGCAAAACCGGCAGGTGAGCTGCTCACCCAGCCTGTCAAAACAGGTGCAGAGCTGGACTTCCCGATCCCGGTGGACGATTTTGCCTTCTCCCTGCACGACCTGAGCCCGGCCGAAACCACCATTGCGCAGGAGAGTGCAGCAATCCTGTTCTGTGTCGAAGGCGAAGCCACGCTGCACAAAGGTGAACAGCGTCTGGTACTTAAGCCCGGTGAGTCAGCGTTCGTTGCAGCGAATGAGTCTCCGGTTAACGTAAGCGGTACCGGTCGTCTGGCGCGCGTTTTCAATAAGCTTTAAGCACTTACTGAATTTTTTAACAACTCTTGCTAAGCTAGTTGCAGGCTTAATATCTCCGGGCGGTTTTTACCGCCTGGTTTCATTTTAGGGATAGTCGCAATGAAAAAATCGGTCGTAGCGGTTGGAGTGATTGTAGCGTTAGGCGTGGTCTGGACGGGTGCCTCCTGGTTTACCGGGAAACAGCTGGAAGGCCGTCTGGCTGAGATGGTGGCACAGGCTAATGGAGAGATTAAGCGCAGCGCGCCGGAAGCAGGTCTGGAACTGAGCTATCAGAACTATCAGCGCGGTGTGTTCACCAGCCATATGCAACTGGTGGTGAAGCCAGTGGCCGGTAATGAAAACGGCTGGCTGAAGCCAGGCCAGAGCGTGGTGCTGGATGAAGTGGTCAGCCACGGTCCGCTCCCGCTGGCACAGTTGAAATCGTTTAATCTGATACCGTCCATGGCATCAGTTCACACCGTGCTGGTGAATAACGACGTCACTAAACCGTTGTTTGATCTGGCAAAGAATGAATCCCCTTTCGACATTAACACCCGCATCAGCTACTCCGGTGATACCAGTTCCGATATTGCCCTAAAAGCGCTGGACTATGAGAAAGAGAATGAGAAAGTCGCCTTCAGCGGCGGCAATTTCAAAGTCGACGCGGATCGGGATGGCAATGTCTTCTCCCTGACGGGTGAAGCGGAAAGCGGCCTGGTCAACGCCGTAAACGAATACAACCAAAAAGTTCAGCTCACCTTCAATAAGCTGAAGGCCGACGGCAACAGCCGTATGACCGATTTTAAAGAGCGTATCGGCGATCAGACGCTCTCCGTTGATAAGATTGCTATCGCGATTGAAGGTAAAGAGATGGCCGTGCTGGAAGGCATGGACGTCAACGGCAAATCCGACGTTTCCAAAGACGGGAAAAGCATCAACACCCAGCTGGACTACACGCTGAAAAGCCTGAAGGTCCAGAACCAGGATCTGGGCACCGGCAAACTCTCGCTGAAGATCGGCAATATCGACGGCCAGGCGTGGCATGAATTTAGCCAGAAATACAGCAAAGAGAGCCAGGCGTTGCTGACCAATACCGCCCTGCAACAGAACCCGGAAGCGTATCAGCAGCAGGCGATGGCGGTGCTGTTCAACAACCTGCCGATCCTGCTGAAAGGCGAGCCGGTGGTAACCGTTGCACCGCTGAGCTGGAAAAACAGCAAAGGTGAAACCAACTTCAACCTGTCTCTGTTCCTGAAAGATCCGGCAACCGCAACGGGTGAACCGCAGACGCTGGCGCAGGGTGTGGATCGCAGCGTGAAGTCCCTCGACAGCAAGCTGACTATCCCGATGGATATGGCAACCGAGTTTATGACCCAGATTGCGAAGCTGGAAGGCTACGGCGACGAAGACGCCGGTAAACTGGCGAACCAGCAGGTGAAAGGCCTGGCGGCGATGGGCCAGATGTTCCGCATCACGAAGGTGGAAAACAATACCATCTCCACCAGCCTGCAGTACACCAATGGTCAGGTTACGCTCAACGGCGACAAAATGCCGCTGGAAGACTTCGTCGGCATGTTTGGTATGCCGACGCTGGGGATGCCGGAACCGGCTGAACCCGCAGCGCCAGCCGAACCGGCGGCACCGCAGCAGTAAACGTCAAAACCCCTCTCATGAGGGGTTTTTTATTGCCGGGTGGCGCTGACGCTTACCCGCCCTACGATTCCGGGCCGTTGTAGGCCCGTACATGCGCAGCGCCGCCGGGCGATATGCAGAAGCGTCTATTTCACGGTGACCAGGCGCGCCGCCACAATCTGATGCCCGGCCTGGACATCCGTATTCTCGATGCGCTGCATGATTCTGTCCGCCAGCGTATAACCCATCTCCCGCGCGGGGGTGATGGCCCAGACGATCGGCAGGTCATCCAGTGCGTTTTCACCGACGTCGGCGAACGCCCCCAGCGAGACCTGGTGGCCAAAGAAGGTTTCCACCCCGCCCTCACCGCTCTGCCGCCCGGCGCGGATCAGGCCAAACCAGGCCCCCATAGCAATCACATCGTTGTAGCAAATCACGGCGCTGATCGTCGGGTTGCTTCGCAACAGCGCATTTATCGCTTCAGCCGCTTTCTTCTGGCTGGATTCACATTCAACAACCCATTCACTGTGGAACGGCAGACCGTATTTGATCAACGTCGCGCAGTAGCCGCCGACACGTTCGGCGCGGGTCAGGGACGAACTTTTACCCCCCAGCCAGGCAATGCGCTGATGACCGCGACGAATAAGATGCTCGGTCAACATTTGCGCGGCCTGCATGTTATCCGGGCGCAGCGTATCCGCTTCGTCCAGGTAGCTGGCGCGCGAAGCAAAGACCAGCGGCACGCCTTTTTCGGCGGCACGCTCGCACAGTTCGCTACCCACGCCCGACGCCCCGGCGACGATCACACCGTCCACGCCCTGGTTGAGCAGCATATCCAGCCGGGAAAGGAGCTGATCGGCTTCGCGTCCGCCGTGCAGCAGAAAGACCATCCGTCCCTGCGCTTCAAGCGCTTCGGTTAACCCGGCGGTCAATTCTGCATAAAACGGAGACGTCAGATCCCGGACAATCAGGCCAATCACCCCGCTTTGCCCACCGCGCAGCGCCGACGCCTGGCGGTTACGCACAAAGCCTAATTGTTCAACCGCCTCGTTAACTCGCTGCCCGGTGGCAGGCGAGATGCGCCCTTTTCCGCTCAGCACCAGAGAAACGGTACTGACGGAGACCCCCGCCGCCAGCGCGACATCGTTGATGGTGATTTTTTTCGCTACAGCCATGTGTCGGCGTGACTCCCTGAAATGAGATCGGTAAAACGTTTTATCAATACGTTATCTTTATACTACCAGTCAAAGCCTGAGAATGTGATTTAGCGCGCACTAAACTTTGATAAAACGTTTTATCTTCTCGCAGCATTGAAGCAGATAAACTGATTTTAACAATAAAGGAGTCGTTTTATGACGGCGAAAGCAGCACAAAAAATATCGCTGTGGGAGTTTTTCCAGCAACTGGGTAAAACCTTTATGCTGCCCGTGGCACTCCTCTCGTTCTGTGGGATCATGCTCGGGATCGGTAGCTCACTGAGCAGTAAAGACGTCATTACCCTGATCCCGTTCCTCGGTACCCCCGTACTGCAGGCGATCTTCATCTGGATGAGTAAAGTCGGCTCCTTCGCATTTAGCTTCCTGCCTGTGATGTTCTGTATCGCCATTCCGCTGGGTCTGGCGCGCGAGAACAAAGGTGTGGCGGCGTTTGCCGGTTTTGTGGGTTACGCTGTGATGAATCTGGCGGTTAACTTCTGGCTGACCGCGAAAGGCATTCTGCCGACCACCGACGCTGCCGTGCTGAAAGCCAATAACATTCAGAGCGTGATTGGTATCCAGTCGATTGATACCGGGATCCTCGGCGCGGTGATCGCCGGGGTGATTATCTGGATGCTGCACGAGCGCTTCCACAATATTCGCCTGCCGGATGCCCTGGCCTTCTTCGGCGGTACCCGCTTTGTACCAATTATTACCCTGGTGGTGATGGGTCTGTTTGGTTTAATCATTCCGCTGATCTGGCCAGTCTTTGCGATGGGCATCAACGGTATTGGCCGCATCATTAACGGCGCGGGCGATTTTGGTCCGATGATCTTCGGTACCGGTGAGCGTCTGCTGCTGCCGTTTGGCCTGCAGCATATCCTGGTCGCCCTGATTCGCTTCACCGAAGCGGGCGGAACCATGGAGGTGTGCGGTCACGATGTGAGCGGCGCGCTGACCATCTTCCAGGCGCAGCTGAGCTGCCCGACCACTCATGGCTTCTCTGAAAGCGCCACCCGCTTCCTGTCTCAGGGTAAAATGCCAGCCTTCCTTGGCGGCCTACCGGGTGCGGCACTGGCGATGTACCACTGCGCGCGTCCGGAAAACCGCCATAAAATTAAAGGGCTGCTGATCTCCGGCGTGATCGCCTGCGTCGTCGGCGGGACCACTGAGCCTATCGAATTCCTGTTCCTGTTTGTTGCGCCGGTGCTGTATCTCATCCACGCCGCGCTGACCGGTCTGGGCTTTACCGTCATGGCGGTGCTGGGCGTCACTATCGGTAATACCGACGGCAACGTGATTGACTTCGTGGTGTTCGGTATCCTGCATGGTCTTTCCACCAAGTGGTATCTGGTACCGGTCGTGGCGGCCATCTGGTTTGCGGTGTACTACGGCATCTTCCGCTTCGCCATTACCCGCTTCAACCTGAAAACGCCAGGCCGTGATGTTGAAACAGCCACCAGCGTCGAACAGGCGGTTGCAGGAACCGTGGGCAAATCCGGCTATAACACCCCTGCCATTCTGGCGGCGCTGGGCGGTGCGGATAACATTACCTCGCTGGATAACTGCATTACCCGCCTGCGTTTGTCGGTGGCGGATATGTCAAAAGTGGATACCAACGCCCTGAAAGCCAACCGGGCGATCGGCGTGGTACAGTTAAATCAGCACAATTTGCAGGTGGTTATCGGCCCGCAGGTACAGTCGGTGAAAGATGAGCTGGCAACCCTGATGCGAACAGTAGAAGCCTGATGCCCCGCCCCCTCGCTCTGAGGGGGTTTTACTTTAAGGACTCACGTGATGTTTGATTTCTCTACCGTCGTGGATCGTCACGGCACCTGGTGTACACAGTGGGACTACGTCGCCGACCGTTTTGGCGCGCCCGACCTGCTGCCCTTCACCATCTCGGATATGGATTTCGCCACCGCCCCCTGCATTACTGACGCGCTGCACCAGCGCATCAACCACGGCGTGTTTGGCTACAGCCGCTGGAAAAACGATGAATTTCTTGCCGCCGTCGCGCACTGGTTCCGCCAGCGCTTTAACAGCCACATTGATACCGAAACCATCGTGTATGGCCCTTCCGTCATCTACATGGTGTCCGAGCTGATTCGTCTCTGGTCCGCTCCTGGCGACGGCGTGGTGGTGCACACCCCGGCATACGATGCGTTTTACAAAGCCATTGAAGGCAATGGGCGTCATGTGGTGCCGGTTGAGATGGAAAAGCATGCTTCTGGCTGGCTGGGCAATATGGCTGCTCTGGAAGCGGCACTGGCGAAACCGGAAAATAGAATCCTGCTCCTGTGCAGCCCGCAAAACCCAACCGGTAAGGTCTGGACCCGCGAAGAATTGACCCACATGGCAGAGTTGTGCGCGCGCCATAACGTTGCGGTCATCAGCGATGAAATTCATATGGACATGGTGTGGGGTGCGCATCGTCACACGCCGTGGAATGAGGTGGCGCGCGGCAAATGGGCGCTGCTAACCTCCGGCTCGAAAAGCTTTAATATTCCGGCGCTGACGGGCGCTTACGGCCTGATAGGTGAAGAAGAGAGTCGTAACGGCTATCTCGGCGCCTTAAAAGGCCGGGACGGACTCTCTTCCCCCTCCGTACTGGCACTGACGGCGCATATCGCCGCCTACCAGCAGGGAGCGCCGTGGCTGGATGCCCTAAGGCACTATCTCGAAGAAAATCTGCTGTATATCGCGCAGGAATTAAACAGTGCTTTTCCGAAACTGAACTGGCAGCCGCCGGAGGCCACCTATCTGGCCTGGGTTGATCTGCGCCCGCTAAATATTGATGACCGCGCGCTACAAAAAGTACTGATTGAGCACCAAAAAGTGGCCATCATGCCGGGATATACCTACGGAAACGAAGGTAACGGTTTCGTGCGCCTGAACGCAGGCTGCCCGCGCAGCAAGCTGGAACAAGGGGTGAAACGCCTCATTGCCGGGATTAACACGCTCCTGTAATCAGTTTGCGCAACGGAATATTCCCTTGCGCAAATAGCTTTTTACCCCGTTTTGTTTTTATAATATGGCGCACTTTAACCAGAAAAGAGTGCGACCATGATTGATACACGCCTGCCTTTAACTGATATTCATCGTCACCTTGACGGTAACATTCGTGCCCAAACCATCCTCGATCTTGGCCGCCAGTACAATTTAACGCTTCCCGCTCAAACGCTGGAGTCATTGATCCCGCATGTTCAGGTCACCTCTAATGAACCTGACCTCGTCAGCTTCCTGAGCAAACTCGACTGGGGCGTGAAGATGCTGGCCTCGCTGGATGCCTGCCGCCGCGTGGCGTTTGAGAACATTGAAGATGCGGCTCGTAACGGCCTGCACTACGTTGAGCTGCGCTTCTCGCCGGGCTATATGGCGATGACCCACAACCTGCCCGTTGCAGGCGTGGTGGAAGCCGTGATTGAAGGCGTCCGCCAGGGGTGTGAAACCTTCGATGTCCAGGCCCGTCTGATTGGTATTATGAGCCGTACGTTTGGCGAAGCGGCCTGCCTGCAGGAGCTGGAGGCGCTGCTGGCCCATCGCGATGCCATCACTGCCGTCGATCTCGCCGGTGATGAACTGGGCTTCCCGGGCAGCCTGTTCCTCTCTCACTTCAACCGCGCACGCGATGCCGGCTGGCACATTACCGTTCATGCGGGTGAAGCGGCTGGCCCGGAAAGTATCTGGCAGGCCATTCGTGAGCTCGGCGCCGAGCGTATCGGTCACGGCGTGAAGGCGGTAGAAGACCGCGCCCTGATGGATTTCCTCGCAGAACAGCGTATCGGGATTGAATCGTGCCTGACGTCCAATATTCAGACCAGCACCGTGGCAACGCTCGCGCAGCACCCGCTGAAAACCTTCCTGGAACACGGCGTGCTGGCCTCGCTGAACACTGACGATCCGGCGGTACAGGGCGTGGATATCATCCACGAGTACAACAACGCCGCACCGCAGGCGGGTCTGAGCCGCGAGCAGATCCGTCAGGCGCAGATCAACGGTCTGGAAATTGCGTTCCTGACGCCGGAAGAGAAGCAGGCTCTGCGGAATAAAGTGGCAACCGCGTAAGCCTTTTTGCCGGGTGGCGGCTGCGCCTTACCCGGCCTACAGTATCTGAACCCTATGCCAGACAGAGCGTGGCGCGATGTTTGGCAGATTCGATACCCAGCTCAATCAGCTCCATAATCTGAATCGCCTGGCTGGCCGGAACCGGATTTTCTCCTGTTCCGTTCAACGAATCGCGAATAGCCGCATAATAGGCCGGATAGTTGCCCGGCATCGTCAGCAACGTTTCCTCAACCAGTTCCTCACCTTCAACCCGCGTGACCACGCCGTCGCGCATATCATAGCCCCAGTCTTCCTGCGGCAAACGCTCACCGCTTTTAAGACGGTCTTCCTGTGGGTCGAGGCCAAACTTCACATAGCTTCCCCGCGTGCCGTGAATGATATAACGGGCAGATTCCGCGGCCGCGACCATCGTCCCATGCAGCACGATGCGGCGCTGCGGATAACTTAACACCGCGTGGAAGTAATCGGTCGTCTGCGCCCCGGGTCTGAGCTGGGCCAGATCGACCGTCATGCTCACCGGCAGACCAAACAGGTTGACAGCCTGGTCCAAAAGATGAGGGGCTAAATCGTACCAGATGCCGCTCCCCGGACCGGCCTGCTCCCGCCAGCGGTGTCTTACCTGCGGGCGAAAACGGTCAAAGTGCGATTCAAAAAAGAGGATCTCGCCTAACGTACCTTCGCTGAGTAGCGTTTTTACCGTCAGGAAGTCGCTGTCCCAGCGGCGGTTATGAAAAACGGAAAGCAGTCTACCCAGGCCTTTTGCCAGCGCGTCCAGCTCACGCGCCTGTGACAACGTCACCGTGAAAGGTTTATCAACAATGACGTGCTTTCCTGCTTCCAGCGCGGCCTTTGCCAGGGGAAAATGCGTGTCGTTAGGTGTAGGGATGACAATTAAATCAATATTCGGATCGTTGAAGAGATGTTTTGGCTCAGAGACAACCGGCACGGAAGGCCAGTCGGCATGGACTTTGGTAGCATCGCTACTGGATACTGCTGCCAGCATCATTCCGGGCGTTCCGGCTATCAGAGGTGCATGAAACGTTTTGCTCGCGTACCCATAACCTATCAGACCGACGCGGATATTATCACTCATAGTGCCGTCCTCTTTTATGACGTTCTTATTTCACACTGGCAAGCCTGGCATAAGCGCAGATTAATAATGTGCCGTATGACTTAAAATAGCAGGTTGTGGCGGTTGTTTTCGTTACATAGTATTAACCTTCTGATTTTGTTTAAGGGAACCGTTCCCAAAGCGCTTGCCGTTGGTGAGGCCTCGCTGTAACATTTGCGCCCTGTATTTATGGATAAAGTACAATTACGAGTCATGACATCAATTATTAATCGAATCATTGAATTAGCGGGATGGATTGTTCTTGGGGTATCGGTCATTTTGCTCGGCGTTGCCAGCCACATCGATAACTACCAGCCGCCGGAGCCTGTCACAGTCGCCCAACCTAAGTAACCGGTTACTGCAATAACGAGTGACATATTATGTCAGTTACGTATTGCCAGCCCAGGTGAACACGGTTAACCTTCTCTTCCAGGCATCGTCTGATGCCTGAATTTCAGCAAAGAAAACTCCTAATTTCGTCGCGTTACCTGAGTGGGCTGTTTACGTCTTTATTAATCCGTTTATTATTCGAACGAATTACCTTAACGGGTATTACTCACTTTTATATGGAAACTTATTAATATGACAGTTCAGGACTATTTATTAAAATTTCGCAAGATCAATTCGCTTGAGAGCCTGGAAAAACTGTTTGACCACCTGAACTACACCCTGTCGGATAATCAGGACATCATCAATATGTATCGCGCCGCCGATCATCGCCGTGCGGAGCTGGTCTCCGGCGGTCGTTTGTTCAACGTCGGTGAAGTGCCTAAGTCTGTCTGGCGTTACGTTTTATAAGAAAGTAGCCATCCGCGCGAAATGTTATATACTCTCCGCCCTGCAAACTGGCTGTACAACATTTCGCGCAGATTATGGGAGAGTTCATGACCGCAACGCCTGAAGAACGCATTGGAGGCTGGTTAATCGCCCCACTGGCATGGCTGCTGGTTGCCTTGTTAAGCGCATCGCTTGCGCTGCTGCTTTATACCACCGCACTGATCACCCCTCACGCTATTCAGACCCTGATGTCGCAAAGTGTGCTTAATATTGCGATGTGGTTTGTGTCCTTCGTTTTCGCGATCGGCATGTGGTACTACACCCTGTGGCTGACCATCGCCTTCTTCAAACGCCGCAAAGGGGTGCCTAAGCACTATATTATCTGGCTGTTAATCTCAGTCCTGCTGGCAGTCAAGGCGTTTGCGTTCTCGCCGGTGTCTGACGCACTTGCGGTCCGCCAGCTACTTTTCCCGTTACTGGCCGCGGCGCTGCTGGTGCCCTATTTCAAGCGGTCGACGCGGGTAAAAAACACCTTCGTGAACCCGTAATAACCTTACAGATAACCTGTTGTCGCCTGACCCGGTTTGTCCGATAATAGGCGGCTTTTTTATTTCAGGCTAAATAATGACCGATTACTTACTGCTCTTTGTCGGCACTGTGCTGGTTAACAACTTCGTTCTGGTGAAGTTCCTTGGCCTGTGCCCGTTTATGGGCGTTTCCAAAAAACTGGAAACGGCGATGGGCATGGGGCTGGCAACCACCTTCGTCATGACGATGGCATCGATTTGCGCGTGGTTGATTGATACCTGGATCCTCATCCCGCTGGGGTTAATCTACCTCCGTACGCTGGCCTTTATTCTGGTCATTGCCGTTGTTGTGCAATTTACCGAAATGGTGGTGCGTAAAACCAGTCCGGCGCTCTATCGCCTGCTCGGTATCTTCCTGCCGCTGATCACCACCAACTGCGCGGTACTCGGCGTAGCGCTGTTGAACATCAACCTTGGCCATAACTTTATGCAGTCGGCGCTGTACGGTTTTTCCGCCGCTGTCGGTTTCTCGTTCGTAATGGTCCTGTTCGCCTCGATTCGCGAACGTCTGGCCGCTGCGGATATCCCTGCGCCTTTCCGCGGTAACGCGATTGCGCTGGTCACCGCGGGTTTAATGTCTCTGGCCTTTATGGGCTTCAGTGGTCTGGTGAAGTTGTAATGAATGCTATCTGGATTGCCATCGCCTCTATTAGCGTCCTGGGGTTAGCGTTTGGCCTTATCCTCGGTTACGCCTCCCGCCGTTTCGCGGTAGAGGACGATCCCGTTGTAGAAAAAATTGATGAGCTTCTGCCGCAAAGCCAGTGTGGGCAGTGCGGCTACCCTGGCTGTCGCCCTTACGCTGAAGCGGTGGGCATTCAGGGTGAGAAAATTAACCGCTGTGCGCCCGGCGGCGAAGCGGTGATGCTGAAAATTGCGGCCCTGCTTAACGTTGACCCACAGCCCGTTGATGGCGATGCGGATGTGCAGGAGCCGGTCCGCGCCCTCGCCGTGATCGACGAGGCAAATTGCATCGGCTGCACTAAATGTATTCAGGCCTGCCCGGTTGACGCCATTGTTGGTGCCACCCGCGCCATGCACACCGTCGTGGCGGATCTGTGCACCGGCTGTAACCTCTGCGTAGCCCCCTGCCCGACGCAATGTATTACGCTGCGCCCGGTTGAAGCGACTACCGAAAGCTGGAAGTGGGATCTTCAAACCATTCCGGTTCGCAACATTCCTGTGGAACAACATGCTTAAGTTATTTTCTGCTTTCAGAAAAGAGAAGATCTGGGACTTTGACGGCGGTATTCATCCGCCGGAGATGAAAACCCAGTCTAACGGTACGCCGCTGCGCCAGATTCCGCTGGCGACGCGTTACGTCATGCCGCTCAAGCAGCATATCGGCGCGGAAGGTGAGCTGTGCGTAAAAGAAGGTGATACCGTCCTTCGCGGTCAGCCCCTGACCTTCGGTCGCGGACGTATGCTGCCTGTACACGCCCCAACGTCCGGTAAAGTGATCGCGATTGCCCCTCATACGGTGGCGCATCCGTCGGCACTTTCAGAGCTGAGCGTGATCATTGAAGCCGACGGCGAAGATCGCTGGATCGAACGTGACGGCTGGAGCGACTACCGCAGCCAGAGCCGCGAAGCGCTTATCGAGCGCATTCACCAGTTCGGCGTTGCCGGGCTGGGCGGCGCGGGCTTCCCTACCGGCGTCAAGCTGCGCGGCGGTAGCGATAAAATCCAGACGCTGATTATCAATGCCGCAGAGTGCGAGCCGTATATCACCGCCGACGATCGTCTGATGCAGGATTGCGCCGCTCAGGTAGTGGAAGGCATCCGTATCCTCGCGCATATTTTGCAGCCGCGAGAAGTGCTGATTGGTATCGAAGACAATAAACCGCAGGCTATCTCCATGCTGCGCGCCGTGCTGGCGGGTAGCCATGATATCACCCTGCGCGTTATTCCAACCAAGTACCCGTCTGGCGGCGCAAAACAGCTGACGCAAATCCTCACCGGGAAGCAAGTGCCGCACGGCGGACGTTCTTCGGATATCGGCGTGCTGATGCAAAACGTCGGCACAGCTTATGCCGTGAAACGTGCGGTAATTGACGGCGAGCCGTTAACCGAACGAGTCGTGACGCTGACTGGCGAATCGGTCTCCCGTCCGGGTAACGTCTGGGCGCGCCTCGGTACGCCGGTGCGTCATTTGCTGGAGCAGGCTGAATTCTGCCCGGGTACCGATCAGATGGTGATCATGGGTGGCCCTCTGATGGGCTTTACCCTGCCATGGCTGGATGTCCCGGTAGTCAAAATCACGAACTGCCTGCTTGCTCCCTCTTCCACCGAGATGGGCGAAGTGCAGGAAGAGAAAGGCTGCATCCGCTGTGGCGCCTGTGCCGATGCCTGTCCGGCGGATCTGCTCCCGCAGCAGCTTTACTGGTACAGCAAAGGCCAGCTACACGATAAAGCCAAAGCGCATAACCTGGCCGACTGCATCGAATGCGGCGCCTGCGCCTGGGTCTGCCCAAGCAATATTCCGCTGGTGCAATACTTCCGCCAGGAGAAGGCCGAAATTTATGCCATCTCCATGGAAGAAAAACGTGCAGCAAAAGCCAAAGCGCGCTTTGAAGCACGTCAGGCGCGGCTGGAACGTGAAAAAGCGGCCCGTCAGGAGCGTCATAAGCAGGCCGCCGTCCAGCCTGGCGAAAAAGATCAGGATGCCATTAACGCCGCCCTGGCGCGCGTTCGCGAGAAAAAAGCCAATGCTGCCCAGACGGTGGTGATCCCTGCAGGTGAGAAGCCTGACAACAGTGAAGCCATCGCCGCGCGTGAAGCTCGCAAGGCTGCGGCTCGCGCACGTCAGGCAGAAAAAGCGCAAACAGCGCAACCGGATGGGGAGGTCGATCCACGCAAAGCCGCTGTCGAGGCGGCGATTGCCCGTGCCAAAGCCCGTAAGGCCGGGGAGCAGCAGGTGATGGTTGAACAGGACGCGGTCGATCCGCGTAAAGCCGCTGTTGAAGCCGCGATTGCCCGCGCCAAAGCGCGTAAAGCAGCGCAGCAGGCACCTGCAGCAGAAACAGAAGCACCGGTTGACCCGCGTAAAGCTGCCGTTGAAGCGGCGATAGCCCGTGCCAAAGCGCGTAAAGCAGCGCAGCAGGAAGAGCTGCCGCAGGCCGCTAACGATGACCCGCGCAAGGCCGCCGTCGCTGCCGCGATTGCGCGCGTTCAGGCGAAGAAAGCCGCACAGCAAGCCGTTAACGAGGATTAAATGGTTTTCAGAATCGCAAGTTCCCCTTACACCCATAATCAGCGTCAGACATCGCGTATTATGATGCTGGTTTGCCTGGCCGCGCTGCCGGGTATTGCCGTTCAGTGCTGGTTTTTCGGCTGGGGAACCCTGTTCCAGATAGCTCTGGGCTGTATCAGCGCCGTAGCGGCAGAGGCGCTGGTGCTGAAGCTTCGCAAGATGACGGTCTCCCGCATTCTTGCCGACAACTCCGCGCTGCTGACCGGCCTGCTGCTGGCCATCAGTATTCCGCCGTTTGCCCCGTGGTGGTTGGTCGTCCTCGGTACCGTTTTTGCCGTGATTATTGCCAAACAGCTGTATGGCGGGCTCGGCCATAACCCGTTTAACCCGGCGATGATCGGCTATGTGGTGCTGCTGATCTCCTTCCCGGTACAAATGACCAGCTGGCTTCCACCGCATGACATTGCCGCCACGGTGCCAGGCTTTATGGATGCCCTGCACGTGATCTTTACCGGCCATACGGCGCTCGGCGCGGATATGAACGCGCTGCGTATGGGCGTGGACGGCATCAGCCAGGCGACGCCGCTCGATACGTTCAAAACGTCCCTGCATGCCGGGCACAGCGTCGAGCAAATCATGAAATCCGCCATCTACAGCGGTATGCTTGCGGGCGCAGGCTGGCAGTGGGTTAACCTGGCGTATCTGCTGGGTGGCCTGTTCCTGCTGCAGCAGAAGGCCATCCGCTGGCATATTCCGGTCAGCTTCCTCGTGACGCTGGCGGTTTGTGCCACCCTTGGCTGGGTCTTCTCCCCTGAGTCGTTGGCCAGCCCGCAGATGCATTTGCTCTCCGGTGCAACGATGCTTGGCGCGTTCTTTATCCTGACCGATCCGGTGACGGCGTCTACGACTAACCGTGGTCGCTTGATCTTCGGTGCGCTGGCAGGACTGCTGGTCTGGCTCATCCGTAGCTTTGGCGGTTATCCGGACGGGGTGGCGTTTGCCGTCCTGCTCGCCAACATCACCGTTCCACTCATCGACTATTACACGCGCCCGCGCGTGTACGGCCATCGTTAAGGGTGTCGCGATGCTGAAAACAATGCAAAAACATGGCGTCACGCTGGCCGTTTTCGCCGCCGTACTCACCGGAATGACGGCGCTGGTGAATGAGCTGACCAAATCGACCATTGATGAACAGGCGGTGAAGCAGCAAAAAGCGCTGTTCGATCAGGTGATCCCGTCGGATTTTTACGATAATGACCTGCAAAAGAGCTGCTTCGTGGTAGACGCGCCGCAGCTTGGAAAAGGCCCACACCGCCTGTTTATCGCCCGCAAAGGGGATAAACCGGTCGGCGCGGTAATGGAGGCGACGGCGCCCGACGGCTATTCCGGCGCCATTCAGCTGCTCGTCGGCAGCGATTTCTCCGGCACCATACTGGGCACCCGCGTGACGCAACATCATGAAACGCCGGGCCTGGGCGATAAAATTGAAACCCGTCTGAGCAACTGGATTTTAGCTTTCGCTGGTAAAGTGATTCATGGCGAAGGTGACACCGCGTTTGCGGTGAAAAAAGACGGCGGCGAGTTTGACCAGTTCACGGGCGCGACCATCACGCCGCGCGCGGTGGTGAACGCCGTAAAACGGGCCGGGCTGTATGCTGAAACGCTGCCCGCGCAAATCAACAATCTTGCGGCCTGTGGAGAGTGATCATGAGCCAGGTTAAAGAGGTTATTGTCCAGGGACTGTGGAAGAACAACTCCGCGCTGGTTCAGCTGCTGGGGATGTGCCCACTGCTGGCCGTGACGTCAACGGCCACCAATGCGCTTGGTCTCGGTCTGGCAACGACGCTGGTGCTGACCCTGACCAACCTCTCCATCTCCGCCCTGCGCCGCTGGACCCCGTCGGAAATCCGTATTCCCATTTACGTTATGATCATTGCGTCGGTGGTCAGTATCGTCCAGATGCTGATCAACGCTTACGCCTTCGGTCTGTATCAGTCGCTCGGAATTTTTATCCCTCTGATCGTGACCAACTGTATTGTGGTCGGGCGTGCGGAAGCCTTCGCCGTGAAAAATAGTCCGGCCATGTCGGCGCTGGATGGTTTTTCGATTGGTATGGGTGCGACCGGTGCGATGTTCGTGCTCGGCTCACTGCGCGAGATCCTCGGCAACGGGACGCTGTTTGACGGTGCCGATGCGCTGCTGGGCGGCTGGGCCAAATCGCTACGTATCGAGGTGTTCCATACCGATACGCCATTCCTGCTGGCGATGCTGCCACCTGGCGCGTTTATTGGCCTTGGCATGATGCTGGCAGTAAAATACCTGATTGATGAAAAACGTAAGCGCCGCGCAGCAGAGCGTAGCGTCCAGGAAGGGATACCCGAGAAGGCCTCATGAATAAAGAAAAGCGCATTGCGATCCTGACCCGTCTGCGGGACGAGAACCCGCATCCGACGACGGAGCTGAATTTTACCTCCCCGTTTGAGCTGCTGATCGCCGTGTTGCTCTCTGCACAGGCTACCGATGTGAGCGTCAATAAAGCGACCGCCCTGCTCTATCCGGTCGCTAATACGCCAAAAGCGATGCTGGAGCTCGGCGTGGAAGGCGTGAAGTCCTATATCAAAACCATCGGCCTGTTTAACAGCAAAGCAGAGAATGTGATTAAAACCTGCCGGATCTTGCTGGAACAGCACGGCGGTGAGGTGCCGGAAGACCGCGCAGCGCTGGAAGCGTTGCCGGGTGTAGGACGCAAAACCGCGAACGTGGTGCTTAATACGGCGTTCGGCTGGCCGACGATCGCCGTGGATACGCATATCTTCCGAGTTTCTAACCGCACCAACTTCGCCCCCGGTAAAAACGTTGAGCAGGTTGAAGAGAAGCTGTTAAAAGTGGTGCCCGCCGAATTCAAGGTTGACTGCCATCACTGGCTGATTTTGCACGGCCGTTATACCTGCATCGCCCGTAAACCTCGTTGCGGCTCCTGCATTATTGAAGACCTCTGCGAATTCAAAGAAAAAGTGTATCCCTGAATTGCTGGTCTGAACAATCGCAATCCCACATCAGGAGAAGGCCTTCCAAATGTCCCTCTCCTGACCATAAATCATCCGCCTCTTGCCCCTGCTGACTTATCACTTGTTCGGCGCGTTAACGCTCAAACAGGTTAATACTTTTTTCATAGCCAAAAATTTCTATACATCTGTGATCGCGATCACTCTGATAACTTCATGTTGATTTTTTGTTGTCAAAATCATCCCAAAGCCTTTGCCAGACAAGATATAACCGATCAGAACCGGAAGATAAGACCAGCTATTTTTCAGAATATGGGCTATATCACTGCCACAAACGGCAAATAGCAGAACATATCGCCAAAAGCCGATCGGAGAGGGGGAATACCAGTTGAAAAAACTACCTTTACTCACCGTATGAAATTTAACGCTGAATAACATTTGCATGAACCGACGATTATACCACCCCAGATAAATGTAACAGATTATTACAAACGTATTGCCAGACGGGTCAGGATAGTGAACATTACCCGCCGTTTCTCCTCCCAATATAACTATAAGGCGGATGGACTACGGCCATCACGCTATGAACACCCCCGTTAATATGGGATGTAAAAAAAGAGGTATATGTGTCGACTGCAAACAATAAACCAACAGATGAAAGCGTGAGTCTTAACGCTTTTAAACAACCGAAAGCGTTTTATCTCATCTTCTCTATCGAGTTATGGGAGCGTTTTGGTTACTACGGCCTGCAAGGGATCATGGCGGTTTACCTGGTAAAACAGCTGGGTATGTCCGAAGCCGATTCCATCACGCTGTTCTCCTCCTTCAGTGCCCTCGTATACGGCCTGGTTGCTATCGGCGGCTGGCTGGGTGATAAAGTTCTCGGCACCAAACGTGTCATCATGCTGGGCGCCATTGTTCTGGCGATTGGCTATGGGCTGGTCGCATGGTCTGGCCATGACGCCGCAGTGGTGTATATGGGTATGGCGACCATTGCTGTCGGTAACGGATTGTTTAAAGCGAACCCGTCTTCCCTGCTCTCTACCTGTTACAGCAAAGATGACCCACGTCTGGACGGTGCATTCACCATGTACTACATGTCCATCAACATCGGTTCATTCTTCTCCATGCTGGCAACACCATGGCTGGCCGCTAAATTCGGCTGGAGCGTGGCGTTTGCGCTGAGCTTCGTGGGTATGCTGATCACCGTAGTGAACTTCTTGTTCTGCCGCAACTGGGTCAAAGACTACGGTTCAAAACCCGATTTCGAACCCGTCCATATGGGTAAACTGCTGGCGACCATCGTGGGCGTTGTGATTCTGGCGGCAATCGCCACCTGGCTGCTGCACAACCAGGGTATCGCACGTGCGGTGCTGGGCGTGGTTGCGCTGGGTATCGTGGTCATCTTCGCGAAAGAAGCGTTCGCGATGCAGGGTGCTGCGCGCCGTAAGATGATTGTGGCCTTCATTCTGATGCTGGAAGCGATTATCTTCTTCGTACTGTACAGCCAGATGCCAACCTCTCTGAACTTCTTCGCCATTCGTAACGTTGAGCACTCTATCCTGGGTATCGCGTTCGAGCCGGAGCAGTATCAGGCGCTGAACCCGTTCTGGATTATGATTGGCAGCCCGATTCTGGCAGCTATCTATAACAAGATGGGCGACCGTCTGCCAATGCCGCACAAGTTTGCGATTGGTATGGTGCTGTGCTCCGGTGCGTTCCTGGTGCTGCCGCTGGGTACGAAATTTGCGACCGACGCCGGTATCGTCTCCGTAAACTGGCTGATTCTGAGCTATGCGCTGCAGTCTATCGGCGAACTGATGATCTCCGGTCTGGGCCTGGCGATGGTGGCACAGCTGGTTCCACAGCGTCTGATGGGCTTCATTATGGGTAGCTGGTTCCTGACCACTGCCGGTGCAGCAATTATCGCAGGTAAGATTGCGAACCTGATGGCGGTGCCGGAAAACGTCACTGACCCACTGGTCTCCCTGAATGTCTACGGCACCGTGTTCATGCAGATTGGTATCGCGACAGCGGTGATTGCAGTTCTGATGCTGCTGACCGCGCCGAAACTGAATCGTATGACTCAGGACGACGACAAGACGGCCAAGGCAAGCGAAACCGCGACTGCGTAAGATTATTGAGAAACGACTGTTGAGAAGCCGCTAATGCATTAGCGGCTTTTTTTTTGCCTGTTCGCGCACTAACATAGCTGAAACCTCAGCAAAAAGGAGTTACCGATGAAACTGTTCTACAAACCGGGCGCGTGCTCTCTTGCTTCCCATATCACCCTGCGCGAGAGCGGCAAAGATTTCACGCTCGATGGCGTTGATCTGATGAAAAAGCGTCTGGAGAATGGCGATGATTTCCTTGCCATTAACCCGAAGGGACAAGTTCCAGCGCTGTTGCTGGATGACGGAACTCTGCTGACAGAAGGCGTTGCCATCATGCAATTCCTGGCGGACAACGTACCGGATCGCCAGCTTCTTGCCCCCACCGGCAGCATTGCACGCTATAAGACCCTGGAGTGGTTAAACTATATCGCTACCGAGTTACATAAAGGCTTTACTCCCCTGTTCCGCCCGGATACGCCGGAAGAGGACAAACCGACCCTGCGCGCGCTTCTTGAGAAAAAGCTGCAGTATGTAAACGCGTCGCTGAAAGACGATCAGTGGATTTGTGGTTCCCGTTTCACGATTGCCGATGCCTATCTGTTTACCGTGCTGCGCTGGGCACGGGCGGTTAAGCTCAATATGGAAGGGTTAGACCATATTACATCGTATATGACCCGTATGGCGGAGCGTCCTGCGGTGGCTGCGGCACTGAAAGCGGAAGGTCTTAGCTAATATCGCCCGGCGGCGCTTCGCTTGCACGGGCCTACGGGTTTTGTAGGCCGGGTAAGCGCAGCGCCACCCGGCATCGTTTAAAGCCGGGTGGCGCTGAAATAGTGCTCCGGCTTCGCAATACGATCCTGTGCCGCGACGACCTGAAGTTCATATTCCTGCATCTCTTTCGTCGCAATCATGATTTCCTACACCGCCGCAGTCACATGCTCAAGCGCGTCTCTGACCGTTGCACCCTGCAGCAGTTTCACCAGCAGCAGACCGCTGGTCACATCCCCCACTCCCACTGGCTGACGCAGGCCAAAATCCACCAGCGGACGGCTAATATGCCAGGCGTCATCTTTCGTCACCAGCAGCATCTCAAAACGCGACTGGCTCAGCCCTGCGCGGGCGAGATGTTTTACCAGTACAATCTCTGGCCCCTGGGCTATTAGCTCGCGAGACGCGCTTACCGCCTCTTCTACGCTGTTAACCGGGTGCTCGCAGAGGATCTCCAGCTCAATAAGGTTTGGCGCAATGATATCGCTGGCAGGCAGAGCATGGCGAACGTGAAACTCTGCAACACCGGGCGCTACGATACAGCCTTTCTCCGGGTGTCCCATGACGGGGTCGCAGAAGTATTTTGCCGCCGGGTTCGCTGCTTTCACCTGACGCACAATGCCAAGGATGTGCTCCCCCTGCTCGGCTGAGCCCAGATAACCGCTCAGAACGGCGTCACAGCGTTTGAGCTGGTCAATATCCGCAATGCCCTGAACCACCTCGGTGAGGTGCGAGGGCGGCATCACGCAGCCGGCCCATTTACCATACTGCGTGTGGTTGGAAAACTGCACGGTGTTGAGGGGCCAGACGTTAGCACCGAGGCGGCGCATCGGGAATTCCGCTGCACTGTTGCCCGCATGGCCAAAAACAACGTGGGACTGAATGGCGAGGATGTTCTTCATCTTTTTCTTACCAAACCCTGAAAAAACAAAAAGGGCGTGGTTTCCCACGCCCCTGGAGACTGTTAATTATTTCCAGCAAACAAGGCAGTAATTTTTCTTACCGCGGCGCAGCAGCGTGTAGCGTCCATACAGACGGTCGCCGTCAACGAAGGTGTATTCCGGGTCAGCCTGTTTCTCACCGTTGATGGTGATCGCGTTAGACGCGATGGTTTTACGCGCCTGTCCGCGAGACGGCTGCAGCTCGGAGTCCACCAGCGCCTGCATCAGGTCAGCCCCTTTTTCCATCTCAACCATCGGCACGCCGTCCTGCGCCAGCTGTTCGAAGTCCGCTTCGCTCAGATCGCTCAGCGTACCGTTGAACAGGCTTGCCGTAATGCGTTTCGCCGCCGCCAGACCTTCTTCACCGTGAACCAGTTTGGTAACTTCATCGGCCAGCACATACTGTGCACGCGGTGCTTTACCGCTGTTTTTGTCTTCTTCTTCCAGCGCATTGATGTCTGCAATATCCATGAAGGTGAAGAACTTCAGGAAGCGGTAAACATCGGCGTCCGCCGTGTTGATCCAGAACTGGTAGAATTTGTACGGACTGGTTTTCTTCGGATCCAGCCACACCGCGCCGCCTTCCGTTTTACCGAATTTGGTGCCATCTGCTTTGGTGATCAGTGGAACCGTCAGGCCGAAGACCTGGTTCTGGTGCAGGCGACGGGTCAGGTCGATACCGGACGTGATGTTACCCCACTGGTCAGAACCACCAATCTGCAGGGAAACGCCATGCAGTTTGTTCAGGCAAGCAAAGTCATAGCCCTGCAGCAGGTTATAGGAGAACTCGGTAAAGGAGATACCCTGATCGTCACGGTTCAGGCGCTGCTTCACCGCTTCTTTGTTAATCATCTGGTTAACAGAGAAGTGCTTGCCAATATCACGCAGGAAGGTCAGCACGTTCATGCTGCCAAACCAGTCATAGTTGTTGGCAGCAATGGCAGCGTTATCGCCGCAGTTGAAGTCGAGGAACGGTGCAACCTGTTTACGGATCTTATCCACCCACTCCTGCACGGTATCTTCGGTATTCAGTTTACGCTCAGCGGCTTTAAAGCTTGGGTCACCAATCAGACCGGTTGCACCACCCACCAGAGCAACAGGCTTATGGCCCGCCATCTGGAAGCGTTTCAGGCATAACAATGGAACAAGATGCCCCAAATGCAAGCTGTCAGCGGTGGGATCGAAGCCGCAATAGAGCGCGATCGGGCCTTGCGCCAGTCGCTCTGCTAACGCTTCCTCGTCCGTCACCTGGGCCACGAGGCCCCGCTCTTGCAATTGTTTAATCAAGTTACTGCTTGCCATCAAATTCTCCATGTATAAACGACTGCACCTTTGCCGGTACACGACTTTTCGCCTGATGCGAAAGGACCATAGAATAAAGCGCAAGCGCGGTGTGCGCTAGCGCTTAAATCAACAAATTTCGGGGATTACGGTGCCAGTCTGTCGATTTTCCAGCCGCCATTCTCGCGCTGGTATAAAAAGCGGTCGTGCAGGCGATGTTCACCGCCCTGCCAGAACTCAATCTGCTCAATCGGGATACGGAAGCCGCCCCAGAAGCTTGGCAGTGGGATTTCCCCCTGCTGGAACTTCTGTTTCAGTTCCAGGAACTTGCTCTCCAGGACACCGCGGGCAGAGATTCGGCTGGACTGTTTTGAAACCCAGGCACCAATCTGGCTGTCACGCGGACGGCTGTGGAAATATTTCACCACTTCAAGGGTCGAGAGACGTTCCGCTTTGCCGGTGACCATGACCTGACGTTCCAGCATGTGCCAGGGGAACAGCAGGCTGATGCGCGGATTATTTTCTAAATGGTGCGCTTTGCGGCTGCCGAGGTTGGTATAAAACACCAGCCCTTTCTCATCATAATGCTTGAGCAGGACGATGCGCTGATACGGTTGACCGTTTTCATCTACCGTTGCGACAACCATGGCCGTTGGGTCGGCCAGTTTCGCTTCACAGGCCTGTTTCAGCCAGCGTTCAAAAAGCACGAGGGGTTCAGCGGGAAGATCCTGGCGACGCAGGCCGCCTTTGGTGTATTCACGGCGCAGATGCGCAATTTGCTGCAGTTCGTCGTTATCTGACATGGCGTTAGCTGACGTTGAGATTGGGTGGCGCTATTGTGCGCCGCCCCTGTAAAAATCTCAACGCTTCGGATTTTCAAGCTGGCAATTGTTCAGTACGATGCGGTCGCGTTTGTAGACCGTGGCGCTATCCCCCTTCGACCAGAAGACGTAGATACCGTCGGAATAACGTGCCCCGGAGGCCGACATGCCCTGCTTGAGGGTCAGCAGTTTATTGTCATAAACAAAACTGGCTTCCTGACGTGGATTATTCAGCTTCACGGTCAGCGGTTTTTCATCGCAGCGATACTCCAGCGTATCGGTCTGCATACGCTCAAGGAACTGGTTGTAGACGCTGCATCCTGACAGCAATAAAGGCGCGACAATAAGAAGAATTTTTTTCATGGGCGTATTCCGAAGACTTTCCTGGTCCTGGAGGGCATGGCTGCCCTCCTGTTTCATTCCATTCTAACGACGAGACGCCGCGCTGAATTTCAGTTAACTCTGATTATGACGAGGATTTGCCGGGTAAATCGCCCCGAGGACGCTGGCCTCGCGCGCGCCGGTCACCGACGGTAAATTACCCGGAAGCCCGGCGATGGTGCGCCAGGCAAGCCAGGCGAAAGCCAGCGCTTCCATATCATCCCCACTGATACCCGCCTCGTCTGTCGTGGTCACTTCCGTACCCGGCAGTAACGCGGCCAGACGCGCCATCACCAGCGGATTTCGGCTTCCACCGCCGCACACCAGCAGACGTTCGCATCCGCCGCTGAGAAGTACCTGCTCAGAGATCGACACCGCCGTCAATTCGGCAAGCGTCGTCTGCACATCCTGCGGAGCCAGTGCCGGGAATGGCGCCAGCTGACGTTCAAGCCAGCCAACGTTGAAGTATTCACGCCCCGTGCTTTTCGGCGCCGGTAAAGCAAAGTAGGGATCGCTGAGCATCGACTGCAACAGCGGGAGAATCACTTTACCCTCGCTCGCCCACTCGGCGTTTTTATCATAGGGTTGCCCGCACTGCCGCCAGATCCAGGCATCCATTAACATATTACCTGGACCGGTATCGTAGCCGCGGACAGGCTGCCCGGGAATGAGCATTGACAGGTTGGCAATTCCGCCGATATTCAGCACCATCCGGCGTTCTGAAGGGTGTGCCAGTAGCGCCTGATGGAACGCCGGCACCAGCGGTGCCCCCTGGCCGCCAAGCGCAATATCGCGACGACGGAAATCGCCGACGACCGTGACGCCCGTCTTCGCCACAATCTGGTTGTTATCACCGATTTGCATCGTATGCGGCGCATCACCAACCGGCTCATGCCAGACGGTCTGTCCATGGCATCCGATGGCAACCACATCCTGGGCACGAAGATTTTCTTTTTGCATTAACGCCTGTACCGCATCAGCAAACAGTGCTCCCAGGCGGACGTCAAGTTGCCCTAGCTGAGAGAGCGTCAATTGCTGCCCCTGACAGATACTCAGAATATCCTCTTTCAGTGAAATGGGAATGGGCCAGGTCAGGCTCGCCTGCTGAGCGACCATACGTTCATCAATGGCGGCCAGAACGACATCTACCCCATCCAGACTGGTGCCCGACATCACACCAATGTAGCGACCCGATTTCATGCGCTTTCCTTACGTTGCGTGGGCTAAGGTTATCCACTCAACCATAAACAGCACGGCTTTGCCATCCAGCGATAATATTTTTTAACAATGTCATGCGGGTGACATGAGCAGAACCTGTTTATGTCTCGTTAAGTCAAATTCAAGTACAATTTTCTTATTGTTAGTGCAAAGATATGAACTATGGCCCCTTATGCCATATAATTTAGCCATAACGGATGCCTCCAATTGGGCGTTTTTGGTGAACAGGAGATTCAAATGATTGTACGTGTACTGGGCGTTTCGCTGATTGGTTTAACCCTGGCTGGCTGTGTGAATGACAGCTCACTGTCTGGCGACGTTTACAGCGCTTCTGAAGCAAAACAGGTTCAGAGCGTGACTTACGGTACCGTTGTTAACGCCCGTCCTGTACAAATTCAGGGTGGCGATGACAACAACGTTATGGGCGCAATCGGCGGTGCTGTTCTGGGTGGTTTCCTCGGGAATACCGTTGGCGGCGGTACAGGCCGTTCTCTGGCGACCGCTGCGGGCGCTGTGGCGGGTGGTGTTGCAGGCCAGGGCGTTCAGGGTGCAATGAACAAAACGCAGGGTGTTGAGCTGGAAATTCGTAAAGACGACGGCAGCACCATTATGGTTGTTCAGAAACAGGGGAATACCCGTTTCTCTGCTGGTCAGCGTGTCGTGCTGGCAAGCAACGGAAGCCAGGTGACCGTTTCCCCACGTTAATTAAAACGGGATGTGGCTATCAGGCCACATCCCTTTACAATATATATCATTTTCATGAATATATTTACAAAATATATTCACCCGCCCATTATTTACCCCACCGTATATTGTTTCTGCGCAAAGTAATTATTGTTTCAATTGATTAGACTCTTCGCTATTACCTCCTGTTCATTCATTTTTAATTATTTAAAAAAATTTATATGCTTGCGAATAGTCTTACTGTAAAAGGTCGTTATCTCTCGTTCTGTTTCGGTTGTGTTGTTGTCATCGGAATATTACAGGGTTTATTTTCAACACTGGTTGAATGGGTTCCTTCCTTTTCGCCGCTGTTGTTTCCTACGCTCACCATTTTTCTACTGGTATTTCACCTGTTTATTGCCTGTTTTATGGCAATGAAATACTGGTGTGATAAGAGGCGTCTGTATCTGGTTGCCATCGCTTTTGCCTTTGCCGGTTCGGCATTGCTAATGATTGGAACGTTGTCCAGTTTTCCCGCCTGGCTGGATCTCTACCAGTTCAACGTCGTGAACTATAACGATGCGATGATCTACTATATGTTCCGCCATCTCATCATGGCGGTCCTGTTCATCGCTTCGGCCCTGCTGTTTCCCCTGCGTAATCAGCCCCTTTCGAGGCTGACGCATATCGCTATCGTCAGCACGACATTTCTTTTTACTGCCGGTGGCGTGATGGTGGCGTGGATGTATTCCAGCCATTTTGATTTTTTATCCCTCGACCTGGTTGATAATGAAACGCGGCAGTTTATGGTTCTCTGGAGCCACAGCATTAATATTTCTTTAATTGTCCTCTGGGTGGTGACATTAGCAACGCTGATGTTTATGACGCGCGTACGTAATCTGTTCTGGGTGACCGGTAATTTTCTTTGTGTCTGCTATATCGTCACGCTCTTAATGCTGTTATTGGGTGGGCATGCCGAAGACATATCGTGGTATCGCGCCCGGTTATTTGAAACCGTCGCCACGCTGCTGATTATTTTTGTTCTGCTCTGCGATGTCTTCAGCTTGTACCGTGAATCGCATTTAAAGTATCAGCAGTCGTATCAGAATTCGATTCGCGATCCGCTTACGCGCCTGTATAACCGCAGCTATTTTTATGAATCGTTAAATCAGGCGCTGGATGTCGCAAAATCCAGCCGCCCTGTTTCGGTTATCGTCAGCGATCTCGATCGCTTCAAGCGTATCAACGACAACTACGGTCACCTGCAGGGGGATAAAGTCTTACAGTTTGTCGCCAATCTGCTGGTGGATTCCGTGCGCCCGCAGGACATCGCGGCGCGTATCGGTGGTGAAGAGTTTGTCCTGATGCTGGCAAATACCCCTTCAGACGCAGCATGCCAGGTGGCGGAACGCATACGGCTGAAGCTGAGCAGCTTTGATAAAACCACCAGCGAAGGTCAGCTACCGGAGCCCATTACCATCAGCATGGGTGTGTTTACGGCAACATCATCGTCCGTGACCGCAGAGGAGTGCGTGGAAAGCGCCGATAAAGCGATGTATGAAGCGAAAGAGACTGGCCGAAACCGCGTCGTTGTCTTTAGGTAGGAAAAAGGCCTTGCAGATGCAAGGCCTTGTTGTCTGGTCAGTCGCGAGACTGCAGCTCGTGGATGTTCTGCTCAAGGCGAGCAATAAGGCTTATGAGCATTTCCAGCTCCGCCGGTGAAACGCCTGAAAGGATTTCACCGCGCGTTTTGGTAATCACAGCTTCCATTTCGGTAATAATGGGCGCTGCTTTCTCAGTGAGTTTAATCCGCTTGGCGCGACGATCGCTGGCGCAGGTTTGCCGGGAGATCAGCCCCTTCTCTTCCAGTTGATCAAGCGTACGCACCAGCGACGGTTGCTCAATACCTATCGCTTTTGCCAGTTGAATTTGCGACTGGTCAGGCGGCAACTGATGAATGTTGTGCAGCGTGACCCAATGCGTCTGTGTCAATTCCAGAGGTTTCAGGCGATGGTCAATCAGAGCACGCCAGACGCGTACCAACCTTGCCAGATCAGAACCTAATGGCGATTCCAATTTCATCTCCTTATAATTAGCTTGCTAAGTTATTATACTGATTTTAGAATAGTGTGCAGCATTTGTATTGGCAAAACAAATGCAATACTGCATTCATCTAACTCAAAAGTATGACTTACACTGAATTCTGATGCTTCTTTATACTCAGACAAGCCAACGCGGCATTCTGTTCACTGCAAAGGATCTCTGCTTGTGACCTTTTTTCATCGCTCAGAGGGTTTACCCCTCCAGGACCTGATCTTCGGTGCGTCAGTCTACTTTCCTCCCCTGTTTAAAGCCGTGCTGGTGGGCTTTATCCTCTGGCTCGTTGCGCACCGCCTGCTTCGCGACTGGATGTATTCCGGCGAAATCTGGCATCCCATGTTGATGGATCTCTCCCTGTTCGCCCTCTGTGTCAGTCTGGGCCTTGCTGTTTTGACCGTGTGGTGAATATGCCTCTGAAAACGCTGAAGTACTTTTCCACCCTGTTTGTCCTGGTCCTCGCGCTGATCGCCGGCTGGTGGCTCTGGAATTTTTATATGCAGTCCCCCTGGACGCGTGACGGCAAAGTTCGCGCCGAGCAGGTCAGCATCACCCCGCAGGTGTCGGGAAGTATTACCACGCTCCTGGTGAAGGATAACCAGTATGTTAAAAAGGGAGAGGAACTGTTCCGTATCGACGATACCCCCTACCATATTGCCGTTCTGAATGCCCAGGCGCAGCTGGCGAAAGCCCAGTCAGACCTGGCGAAGGCCAATAACGAAGCCAATCGCCGCCGTCACTTATCGCAAAACTACATCTCAGCGGAAGATTTGGATACCGCCAACCTTAACGTCAAGGCCATGCAGGCAAGCGTCAACGTAGCCCAGGCGACGCTTAAGCAGGCACAGTGGGAACTGACCCAAACCGTGATTACCGCACCTGTAGATGGATGGGTGACTAACCTCTCTGCCCGGGTGGGTAACTACGCCACCACCGGCCAGCCTGTTTTTGCCCTTGTCGACAGCCATTCCTTCTACGTGGTGGGCTATTTTGAAGAGACCAAGCTTCGCCACATTCGCGAGGGTTCACCTGCGGCCATTACCCTTTACAGCGGTTCGCAAACGTTACAGGGTCACGTCTCCAGCATCGGTCGCGCCATTTACGATCAAAGCGTCGAAACGGATTCCGGCCTCGTGCCGGACATAAAGCCGAACGTCCCCTGGGTGCGACTGGCTCAACGTGTGCCTGTGCGTGTGGAGTTTGACCGTTTACCCGAGGGCATCACGCTGGTATCCGGCACCACCTGCACCGTCTCCATCGGAAGCCGTTAATGAAGCTGCAGGCGCTCTCCTGGCAAAACACGCCGTGGATGAAAGCGACGCGTCCTCAGTGGCGCTACGCGCTGCGTAATGGCATCGCCATGTGTCTGGCGCTGACGGTCGCCTATTACCTGAATCTTGACCAACCCTACTGGGCGATGACCTCAGCCGCGGTGGTGAGTTTCCCTACCGTTGGCGGAGTGATCAGCAAAAGCCTTGGCCGCATCGCGGGGAGTCTGTTAGGCGCCACCGCGGCGTTAATTATCGCGGGGCATACGCTGAACGATCCGTGGCTATTCCTGCTGAGCATGGCGGCGTGGCTGGGATGTTGTACCTGGGCCTGCGCCCATTTCACCAATAACGTGGCCTACGCTTTCCAGTTAGCGGGCTATACCGCGGCCATCATTGCCTTCCCGGTCGTCAATGTGCTCGATACCACCGAACTGTGGGATATTGCACAGGCGCGCGTCTGTGAGGTGATTGTCGGGATCCTCAGCGGCGGGTTTATGATGATGATCCTGCCCAGCACCTCCGACGGTACGACGCTGATTACCGCGCTGAAGACCATGCATACCCGGTTGCTGGAACATGCAAGCCTGCTGTGGCAACCGGATACCAGTGATGACATCCGTCTCGCGCATGAAAAGGTTATCGGGCAGATCCTGACCATGAACCTGTTGCGCATACAGGCTTTCTGGAGTCATTACCGTTTTCGTCGTCAGAATACGCTGCTCAACTATTTGCTGCACCAGCAGCTGCGTATGACCAGCGCCATCTCCAGCCTGCGCCGGATGCTGCTCAACTGGCCAACGCCCCCTGAAAATACCCGCGCCGTCATTGAGACGCTGCTCGCAACGCTTGCGCGTCCTGACGCGGATATTTACACCGTCGCGAAGATCATCGCCCCGCTCGCCCCGGCGGATGAGTATGATTATCGCCATCGCGCCTTCTGGCTGCGCCTGAATTACTTTTGCCGGTTATATCTGCGCAGTAGCCGCTGGATTAATGCCGTCGAGAATGCCACGCCGGTAACGGAATTTAATGTCCCCGGCAGCCCGGCTCTCGCCCGACATACCGATTATCTGGAAGCACTGTGGAGTGGTTTTCGCACCTTTTGTGCGCTGACGCTGGTTGGGGCGTGGAGCATCACCACGCAGTGGGAATCCGGTGCCGCGGCCCTGACGCTTGCCGCCATCAGCTGCGTGCTTTACTCCGTCGCGGCCTCGCCGTTTAACTCTCTTACGCTACTGCTGCGCACGCTGGTACTCCTGTCATTGTTCAGTTTCGCCGTGAAGTTTGGCCTGATGGTGCAGATAAGCGATCTCTGGCAGTTCCTGCTGTTCCTGTTTCCGCTGTTAACGACGATGCAACTCCTCAAGCTGCAAATGCCGAAACTGGCGGGCCTGTGGGGCCAGCTGATTGTCTTTATGGGCTCGTTTATCTCCGTGACGAATCCGCCGGTGTATGATTACGCCGATTTTCTCAATGATAACCTGGCAAAGATCCTGGGCGTGGGGCTGGCATGGCTCGCATTTGCGGTATTGCGTCCCGGCTCTGATGCACGTAAGAGCCGACGACATATCAGGGAATTACGCAGAGGGTTTGTCGACCAGCTCAGCCGCAAACCGCATCTGCGTGAAAGCGAGTATGAATCGCTGGTGTATCACCATGTCAGCCAGCTCAATAACAGCCATGACGCGCTTTCCCGCCGCTGGCTGCTGCGCTGGGGCGTGGTGCTGTTGAACTGTTCGCATGTGGTCTGGCAGCTTCGCGCATGGGAAACGCGGTCCGACCCGCTGTCGCAGGTGCGCGATGTTTGCATTTCCCTGCTACGCGACGTGATGAGTGAACGCGGTGTCCAGCAGCGGCCTCTGGAGGTCACGCTGGCTGAACTGCAACGGATCTGCGATACCCTCGCGCATCACCATCTTCCCGCAGCCCGTGATTTAGCCTCAATCATCTGGCGCCTGCACTGCTCGCTGTCGCAGCTGGAACAGGCTCCCCCACCGGGCACCATTGGAGATCAGATCACGCCGCAGGCATAACGTGCCCCGCCGCCGCCAAGCGGTTTAGGCTGATCGGACATGTTATCGCCGCCCACATGGATCATCAGCGCTTTGCCTTTTACTTCATCGAGTTTTTTCAGGCGCGGGGCCACGACCGGATCGGTGGCTTTACCGTCATTGTTCACCACCAGCACCGGCAGATCGCCAAGGTGCCCCATACCGTCTGGCCCTTCATGTTTGCCTGAATGTTGCGGATCCAGATGCCCCCCGGCGGCTTCCGCCGCGGACGGTTTACCCTCTTTCATGGCAGGCTGGCAGCTTCCTTTGGCATGAACATGAAAGCCGTGTTCGCCGGGCGGGAGTGCTTTGAGATTGGGCGCGAATTCCAGCCCCTTGTCGGTCTCAGTGATTTTCACCGTCCCGATAGACTGACCCACACCCTGAGAGGTGACGAGATTCATTTCCACTTCGTCGCTGGCTGCCTGCGCTCCTGCGCAAACAACCAGCGTGACCAATGCCAGAGCAAAACGCTTCATATGACCTCCGCGGGTTATTTTTTGCCCCTTAAGTGTATACCAGAGGCAAAGATTTCACCGGAAAGTCAGATTATGGCGGTTTAAGGCACGTCGTAACCCAGCGCGGCTTTGCGGATGCGGAACCACTGCTGGCGTGTCATCTCCAGCTCTTCCGCGGCCAGTGCGGAACGAACGCGTTCGATTTTTCCGGAGCCAATAATCGGCAGCGGTTTTGACGGCAGACGCAGGATCCACGCATACACCACCTGTTCAATGCTCTCCGCGTTCAGCTCACGGGCGATGGTTTCCAGTTCATTGCGCAACGGCTGGAACGCCTCATCATTAAACAGGCGTCCGCCTCCCAGGCAGGACCAGGCCATCGGGCGAATACGCAGCTGTTGCAGCTGGTCGAGCGTACCGTCCAGCAGCAGCGGCTGATGGACAGGGGAAATTTCCACCTGGTTAGTGGCCAGGGTAAACGGCAGCCGAGACTGAAGCAGTGCAAACTGTGCCGGGGTAAAGTTTGAGACGCCGAAGTGACGCACTTTCCCACTCTGATGCAGATGCAGGAACGCTTCCGCCACCTCATCGGCGTCCATCAGCGGGTCTGGGCGGTGAATCAGCAGCAGGTCGATGCGATCCGTCGCCAGATTGACCAGCGACTGCTCAGCGCTCTTGATGATATGCGCGCTGTCGGTGATGTAATGGCCGAGGGCGTGCTCAGGTTTTGCGGTGGTGGCAATCCCACACTTCGTGACGATCTCCATGCGGTCGCGGAGTGCCGGAACAAGCTTGAGCGCCTCGCCGAATGCAGCTTCACACAGGTAGCCACCGTAAATATCCGCATGATCGACGGTCGTGACCCCTAAATCGATATGCTCTTCAATAAAGCTCGCCAGCTGGAGGGGGGACATATTCCAGTCCATCAGGCGCCAGTAGCCCATCACAAAACGGGAGAATTCTGGCCCCTGGGGGGCAAGGGTAATTCGCTGAACCATAACATTTTCCTCAAGGACGTGATGTCATGAGTATACGCAATTACCGTGTTAAAACAGTGAAGGTTGCTGAGGTTCTTCGGTCTCAGCGGCTTTGTTTGCGCGGATTTTGCGCAGAAGTCGCTGCCGGCATAGCCGGAGCACCTCCTGTTTTTGCGTGTCGCTGAAGTTTTGCCAGTTAAAGCGCTCGTCACGGGTGCGCATGCACCCGCGGCAATATCCGCGTTCATCTACCTGACAAATACCCCGGCACGGGCTCTGGATGGGGAAAAACTCCAGTTGCTCTGCCACACTGACCTCCGCATGACCACTCTCATCTACAGTGAAGACGCTAAACGCGTCAGGTGCAAGGGCTTTACCACAGTTTTGTGGCATTAAGGTTTCACTAATCTTCCCTCTCTATACTCAGCCCATCATCATAAGAACAGGTTTTTCGATCGATGCAGTTAATCAAAAAGTTACAATGTAACGATATTAAATTTACTCTGGGCTGTGCACTCTTTTTTACCCTGCTGAACGGGCTGTTTATCCAGCGCAGCTGGGCCATTATTGCCCCTTCTCATCTGCACGACATTCTCTTTGCCGCGTCCGTGCCGGTGGTGCTGTTTTGTGGCTGGGTAATTGTTTTTAGCCTGCTCAATATCCCGTACATCCGTAAGCCGCTGCTGATCGTTTTAACTGTCGGTTGCGCTGCGGCAACCTATTTTATGTATACCTACGGCGCGGTCATCGATCAGAACATGATCGTCAACGTGTTCGAAACCAACTCTCAGGAAGCCACCGCCCTGGTTACCCCGCAGATGATTCTGTGGATTGTTGTTGCTGGCCTCGTGCCCTCCGTGGTGCTGGCTCTCACCCGAATTCGTACCGGAAAATGGTGGTACGCGCTGCTGACGCGCGTAGCCGCGATGCTGGGCGCTCTGCTGGTGATCATCCTGATTGCCGCACTGTTTTATAAAGATTACGCGTCGCTGTTCCGCAATAACAAAAGCATCGTCAAAATGGTTACCCCGGCGAACTATGTCAGCGCCGTGGTGAAGTACAGCAAAATGCGCTGGTTTGCCGGCGATCAAACGCTGGTGCGCATTGGCGAAGATGCGCATAAAGGCTCGCTGATTGCGGGTCAGCAAAAGAAAACCGTTCTGGTGCTTGTCGTCGGCGAAGCCTCTCGCGCGGCAAACTACTCCCTGAACGGTTACGGGCGCGAAACCAACCCCGAGCTGAAAAAGCAGGACGTGATTAACTTCCCGCAGGCCTCTTCATGTGGCACCGAAACCGCGGTTTCCGTTCCCTGCATGTTCTCCGGCATGACGCGCAGCAAATACGATGCCGACCTGGCTCGGCATCAGGAAGGGCTGCTTGACGTGCTCAGGCACGCGGGCGTCAACCTGCTGTGGCGCGATAACGACGGCGGCTGTAAAGGCGCCTGCGATCGCGTGCCTCATACCGACATGACGCAGTGGAATCTGGATCAGTTCTGTAAAGACAAATCCTGTATTGACGATGTGAATTTCTACCGTCTGGACAACGTGCTGGATGGCGTGAAGCAAGATACGGTGCTGGTTATCCACCTGATGGGCAGCCACGGTCCGGCGTACTATCGCCGTTACCCGGACAATTTCCGTAAATTCACCCCAACCTGCGACACGAACGAAATTCAGGATTGCGATCATCAGGCGCTGATGAACACCTATGACAACACCATCCTGTATACCGACAGCATGGTCAGCAAAACCATTGACGCACTGAAAGCCCGTCAGGCGAACATGAACACCGCCCTGATTTATTTGTCAGACCACGGTGAATCGCTGGGTGAAAGCGGTATTTACCTGCACGGTACGCCATACATGCTGGCACCCGAGCAACAAACGCACATCCCGTTTATGTTCTGGCTATCGCCGGATTATGCAAAAAACTTTGGCATCAACGCGCAGTGCTTACGCGACTATGCGGCAAAAAATGCGGTTTCGCAGGACAATTTATTCTCAACGGTGCTGGGTATGATGGACATTAAATCAAAGGTTTATCAACAGCAGCTGGATATTCTGAATGGGTGTCGGCAGTAAACAGGCTTGCATTAGACCGAACGGTCTATTAGAGTGAGGCCATGAGCAGAAATACTGAACACGATACCCGCGAACATCTACTGGCGACTGGCGAGCGGCTCTGCATGCATCGCGGTTTCACCGGCATGGGGTTAAGCGAGCTATTAAAAACCGCTGAGGTACCGAAGGGGTCGTTTTATCACTACTTCCGGTCCAAAGAGGCGTTTGGCGTGGCGATGCTGGAGCGGCACTATGCGGGCTACCATCAGCGTCTCGCAACCCACTTCGCCACGGGTGAAGGTAACTATCGGGATCGTGTTCTGAACTACTATCAGGAAACGCTGAATCAGTTCTGTCAGCAGGGCATTATCAGCGGATGCCTGACGGTAAAACTGTCTGCCGAAGTGTGCGATCTCTCCGAAGATATGCGCACGGCGATGGATAAAGGTGCCAGCGGTGTTATCGCCCTGCTGGCCCAGGCGCTGGAAAAAGGCCGCAATGAAAAAACGCTGGCCTTTTCGGGTGAGCCTCTGACTCAGGCGCAGGTGTTATACGCGCTATGGTTAGGCGCTAACCTGCAGGCCAAGATTTCGCGCAGTGCCGTGCCGCTGGAAAGCGCGCTGGCACATGTGAAAAACACAATTACTGCGCCTGGCATTTAACAGGCGTTTTTATTTATCTTATTACTAGTCGACTGGTCTACTCAGGAGTCTTTATGTCAGCTGAAAAATTATTTACCCCCTTAAAAGTGGGTGCCGTTACCGCGCCAAACCGCGTGTTCATGGCTCCGCTTACCCGTCTGCGCAGCATTGAGCCGGGTGACATCCCCACCCCACTGATGGGTGAATACTATCGTCAGCGCGCCAGTTCCGGCCTGATCATCACCGAAGCTACGCAGATTTCTGCTCAGGCTAAAGGTTATGCGGGTGCGCCGGGGCTGCACAGCCCGGAACAGATCGCCGCATGGCAGAAAATTACCGCGGGCGTGCATGCTGAAGAGGGACGCATTGCCGTCCAGTTGTGGCACACCGGTCGTATCTCCCACAGCAGCATTCAGCCTGGCGGCCAGGCACCGGTTTCAGCCTCTGCCCTGAATGCTAACACCCGCACCTCGCTGCGTGATGAAAACGGTAACGCGATCCGCGTCGATACCTCAACGCCGCGCGCCCTGGAGCTGGATGAGATCCCGGGTATCGTGAACGATTTCCGTCAGGCCGTGGCCAACGCCCGTGAAGCAGGTTTTGATTTGATTGAGCTGCACTCCGCGCACGGTTACCTGCTGCACCAGTTCCTGTCACCGTCATCTAACCAGCGTACCGACCAGTATGGCGGCAGCGTCGAGAACCGCGCCCGTCTGGTGCTGGAAGTGGTTGATGCCGTATGCCAGGAGTGGAGCCCGGATCGTATCGGCATTCGCGTCTCCCCGATCGGTTCTTTCCAGAACGTCGACAACGGCCCGAACGAAGAAGCGGATGCGCTCTATCTGATTGAAGAGCTGGCAAAACGCGGTATCGCCTATCTGCACATGTCTGAGCCAGACTGGGCCGGCGGTAAACCTTATACGGAAGCCTTCCGTCAGAAAGTGCGTGAGCGCTTCCACGGGGTGATCATCGGTGCGGGTGCCTATACGCCTGAGAAAGCGGAAGACCTGATCGGCAAAGGGCTGATCGATGCCGTTGCGTTTGGCCGCGACTATATCGCCAACCCGGACCTGGTCGCCCGCCTGCAACAGAAAGCCGCTCTGAACCCGCAGCGTCCTGAAAGCTTCTACGGCGGCGGCGCTGAAGGTTACACCGACTACCCTTCTCTCTAATCTCGCCATTGTTCATTGATAGCGGCGACACTTCGCCGCTATACTAAAACATCGTTTCTGTTCAAAAAAATATTCAAATCCATTGGTTAATGAGGAAATTATGCGCCTACTTCACACCATGCTGCGCGTTGGCGATCTGCAACGTTCTATTGATTTCTACACTAACGTACTGGGCATGAAACTGCTGCGCACCAGCGAAAACCCGGAATACAAATACTCGCTGGCGTTCGTGGGTTACGGCCCGGAAACGGATGAAGCGGTGATTGAGCTGACCTATAACTGGGGCGTGGACAGCTATGACCTCGGCAACGCCTACGGCCATATCGCGCTGGAAGTGGACAACGCAGCCGACGCGTGCGAACGCATCCGCAGCAACGGCGGTAACGTCACCCGTGAAGCGGGTCCGGTTAAAGGCGGCACCACAGTGATTGCATTTGTGGAAGATCCGGACGGTTACAAAATCGAGCTGATTGAAGCCAAAGATGCCGGTCGTGGTCTGGGCAACTGATCCCTCAGGGCGCAATATGCGCCCGTAGTTTTACTGCATCACCCCGCAAAATTTGCCATAATGCGCTCTGCTTTTTCCCCTTGTAAGAGACCCTGATGTCCGATAACGCTCAATTTAGCGGTCTGTGCGACCGTTTTCGTGGTTTTTATCCCGTTGTCATTGATGTAGAAACAGCCGGATTTAACGCTAAAACCGATGCGCTGCTCGAAATTGCCGCCATCACGCTGAAGATGGATGAACAGGGCTGGCTTACACCAGACACCACGCTGCATTTCCACGTTGAACCTTTCGAAGGGGCAAACTTACAGCCGGAAGCGCTGGCCTTTAACGGTATCGATCCGCATAACCCACTGCGCGGTGCGGTAAGCGAATATGATGCGCTGCACGCCATTTTTAAAATGGTGCGTAAAGGCATGAAAGAGAGTAACTGCAGCCGCGCCATCATGGTGGCGCATAACGCCACCTTCGATCACACCTTTACCATGGCCGCAGCGGAACGCGCCTCGCTCAAACGCAACCCTTTCCACCCGTTTGTGACCTTCGACACGGCAGCACTGAGCGGTCTGGCGCTGGGGCAAACGGTGTTATCAAAAGCCTGTATTACGGCGGGTATTGAATTTGACGGCACGCAGGCGCACTCGGCTCTGTATGACACGGAGCGCACCGCAGAGCTGTTCTGTGAGATCATCAACCGCTGGAAGCGACTGGGCGGCTGGCCGCTGCCGACAGGTGACAGCGAAGAATAAAAAAAGCGACCTTAACAGGTCGCTTTTTTATTTGCGCAGCAAACTTACTCTGCGTCCGGCTCTTCGGTTTTGTACTTCGCCGCGGTTTCTTTGATCAGCTGCTGCAGTTCACCGCGCTGATACATTTCAATCAGGATATCGCAGCCGCCTACCAGCTCACCGTCTACCCACAGCTGCGGGAAGGTTGGCCAGTTAGCGTATTTTGGCAGCTCAGCACGGATGTCCGGGTTCTGCAGGATATCAACGTAAGCAAAACGCTCACCACAGGCTGAGAGCGCCTGAACCGCTTGCGCGGAGAAGCCGCAGCTTGGCAGCTTCGGAGAACCTTTCATATACAGCAAAATCGGGTTTTCAGCGATCTGGCGCTGGATTTTTTCAATAGTGGTGCTCATGTCTTGCTTCCTTTAACTTCTGTTACGGCAATAGTCTGACATTGTAGCGGGTCAGGCTGGCATCGGAAAATAACATTTTCGTCACGTTTATACATTTTACCGCGACTCTACAAAAGTTGCATTGCAAATGGCGTTTAACCCTGCGGCAGTCAGGGTTTTGCTTAGGGAGTGAACAATTGTGCGACAGAACGATGAATTTTTTTGCACTTGCTAACGAAACAGGTTTTTAGATTGAAAAATGCTATTAACTTCTCGGGTTTTTATGGATTAGAATCGACGGGCTTTGTAAATCACTCGCGGGTATTATTGATGACCTGCATTTATCAGGGGACTGCCCAGTGGCGCGGATAACAAAAATCTCGATCACGCTCTGTGCTTTACTGTTTACATCACTCACTCTCACGCCAGTGGCAAACGCCTCTCAGCAGGCGCGGCATTCTGCTGTACAAAAAAGCCATCTGGTGAAAGCCACAGAACGTAAGAAAAAAACCACCACAAAGAACGAAAAGAAAAAGACGACCACCAAGACGACACAAACCGCTTCCAGCAAGACCAAAACAAAATCTTCCCGCACTGCCCACACCACCAAAAGTAAAACTTCGCTGACCGCTGCTAACCTCGTCACTGAAAAATGCATTACGCGTAAAGGCCACAAAGCGAAATGCACCAAAGTCACGAAAATCGCGGAAGTACATAAAGTCCGTGTACAGAAAGCGCAAAAAACCGCGATGAATAAACTGATGGGGCAAATTGGCAAACCTTATCGCTGGGGTGGCAGTTCGCCACGAACCGGCTTCGACTGTAGCGGCCTGGTCTATTACGCCTATAAAGATCTGGTTAAGTTCCGCATTCCGCGTACCGCTAATGAGATGTACCACCTGCGCGACGCCTCTCCGGTGAGCCGTGGTGAGCTGGAAAACGGCGATCTGGTCTTCTTCCGCACGCAAGGCCGCGGCACGGCTGACCATGTGGGTGTCTATGTCGGCAACGGGAAATTTATCCAGTCACCGCGCAGCGGCCAGGATATTCAGATCACCTCCCTGAGTGAAGACTACTGGGTGCGTCACTACGTCGGCGCACGTCGCGTGATGACGCCGAAAACCATTCGCTAACCCCTGCCCTGCCGCATCCGTGGCAGGGTAAGTTCCTCTTTTGCATACCCTTTCAATTTGCTATCCTGTCCTTGTTGTCTGTGTGGTTATTGGCAACGCTAAATACAATAAGGAGAGATGCAATGTCGTTCGAATTACCTGCACTACCGTATGCAAAAGACGCCCTGGCACCGCACATTTCTGCGGAAACCCTGGAATACCATTACGGCAAACATCACCAGACGTATGTCACCAACCTGAACAATCTGATCAAAGGCACCGATTTCGAAGGCAAAACGCTGGAAGAGATCGTCCGTAGCTCAGAGGGTGGCGTATTTAACAACGCGGCTCAGGTGTGGAACCACACCTTCTACTGGCACTGCCTGGCACCCAATGCCGGTGGTGAACCTGCCGGTGAACTGGCTTCCGCGATTAACGCCGCCTTTGGCAGCTTCGCCGATTTCAAAGCGAAGTTTACGGATGCCGCCATCAAGAACTTCGGCTCTGGCTGGACGTGGCTGGTAAAAGAAGCGGATGGCAAACTGGCAATCGTGTCCACCTCTAATGCAGGCACCCCGCTGACCACCAGCGCTACGCCGCTGATGACCGTGGACGTGTGGGAGCACGCTTACTACATTGATTACCGTAACGCGCGCCCGAACTACCTGGAGCACTTCTGGGCACTGGTCAACTGGGACTTCGTCGCGAAGAACTTCGCCGCGTAAGAGAGACGCAGAAGGGGTCCCCCTTCTGCGTTATTTTTATTATTCCGCCGTGCAAACGGCTTCTGGCTGTTTTCGGCCGGACATCATCACCAGCAGCAGGCCGAGCGCGGCAATAATCGCCCCCATCACCGGCACAAAGCTGTATCCCAGACCGCCAGAAATGACGGCGCCGCCCGCCGCAGCACCCAGGGCGTTCCCCAGGTTAAACGCACCGATATTCACCGAAGAAGAGAGTCCCGGCGCCTCGTGGGCGACACGCATCACGCGCATCTGCAGCGGCGGCACCACGGCGAAGGTGGCCGCGCCCCAGACAACCATCGCGATGGCCGCGCCAAACTCGTTACGCGCCAGCCACGGAATCGCGATCATGATGGCAATCAGCAAGGTTAAAAAGCCTTTCAACGTTCCGGTCACTGAACGGTCAGCAAATTTCCCGCCAAGGTAGTTACCCATTGAGAACCCTACGCCAATCAATACCAGCATCGCGGTAATAAAGATCGGGGTTGCATGGGTGATATCGTGCAGCACCGGTGAAATGTAGGTATAGAGCGTAAACATCGCCCCGGCCCCCAGCACGGTGGTCAGCAGTGCAGAAAGCACCTGCGGGCGCACCAGTACCGACAGCTCTTTGCGCACGTCCGGACGTTCACCCGCGCTGCCTTTCGGCAGGGAGAAGAACAAGGCCACCATCGCCACCACGCCCAGCCCGGCGGTTGCCAGGAATGACATACGCCAGCCGATCGCTTCACCCAGCCAGGTCGCAGCCGGTACGCCGCCAATGTTGGCAATCGTCAGCCCCATAAACATGGTCGCCACGGCGCTTGCCTGCTTATGTTTCGGCACCACGCTTGCGGCCACGACCGAGCCCAGCCCAAAGAACGCGCCATGGTTCAGGCTGGTCAAAATGCGCGACAGCATCAGGGTGGTGTAGTCAGGTGAAATGGCAGAGAGCACGTTGCCCAGGGTGAAAATCGCCATCAGGAAAATCAGCGCATTACGGCGCGCGCGGTGTGAAAGCAGTAGCGTCATCAGCGGCGCCCCCACCATCACGCCGATGGCATAAGCGCTGATTAACATCCCGGCCGCAGGGATCGAGACATCCACACCCCGGGCGATAACAGGCAGTAACCCCATCGGGGAGAATTCGGTGGTGCCAATCCCAAAAGCGCCAATCGCCAGGGCCAGCAGGGGAAAATTGATTTTCATGCGTCAACTCCGGATGCCGTGTCATGTCGTGACACAGAACAAAGAAGCGGAAAGCATGACATCAATCACAAAAAATGAGAAGTTAACAAAATGGCAAAAGATTTTTGCCTGAGAAGTAACAATCCGGTAAACCGGGAGGGAGAAGATTCTCCCTCCGCGTAAATCAGTGCAGCGCAGCCGTCAGGCCAGCCGCCACAATCAGCGCCAGCACAACGATGGTGGTGAACAGCGAAAACTTCAGATCGGAACTCATCAATTTTTCTCCTTTTAATCCCCCCACGAAAAGTGAGCTTGCTCATTTTTGCACAGTTTACGTCAAAAATCTTCCCGGATTTAAGCTGATAACCACTTTACCTCTTCCCCTTTTCATCAAGATAGGACAAAATTCCACGCTAAATTTATTAGCGTACCGGCCATTGACCCCCTCCTGACGTCCCGTGTCGTTTTCCTGGCGTACCGCAATCTAAAATTGCGTGATAAGGGTGAGAGAAGGCAAACGTTTACCTTCAAGTATTTCAGGAGTTTAGGATATGGTCTGGAGTGACATTTAATGGCAACAATTAAAGACGTAGCAAAACGCGCAAACGTTTCCACTACAACCGTATCACATGTAATTAACAAAACCCGCTTTGTGGCGGAAGAGACGCGCAACGCCGTCTGGGCAGCGATCAAAGAGCTGCACTACTCGCCAAGTGCGGTTGCGCGCAGCCTCAAGGTGAATCACACCAAATCGATTGGTCTGCTGGCGACCAGCAGCGAAGCGGCCTATTTTGCTGAGATCATTGAAGCGGTAGAGAAAAACTGCTTCCAGAAAGGCTATACCCTGATTCTGGGCAACGCGTGGAATAGCATTGAAAAACAGCGAGCCTATCTCTCCATGATGGCGCAGAAGCGCGTGGATGGCCTGCTGGTGATGTGTTCCGAGTACCCGGAATCCGTACTGTCGATGCTTGAAGAGTATCGGCATATCCCGATGGTGGTGATGGACTGGGGTGAAGCCCGTGCGGATTTCACGGATTCCGTTATCGACAACGCTTTTGAAGGCGGCTATATGGCGGGCCGTTATTTGATCGAACGCGGTCATCGTGAGATTGGCGTGATCCCGGGTCCGCTTGAGCGTAACACCGGCGCAGGTCGTCTGGCTGGCTTTATGAAAGCGATGGAAGAAGCGCTGATCACCGTGCCAGAAAACTGGATCGTACAGGGTGACTTTGAGCCGGAATCAGGCTACCGCGCGATGCAGCAGATTGTCTCCCAGCAACATCGTCCTACCGCCGTTTTCTGCGGGGGCGACATCATGGCGATGGGCGCGCTCTGTGCGGCCGATGAGCTGGGTCTGCGCGTCCCGCAGGACATTTCCGTGATCGGCTATGACAACGTGCGCAACGCGCGCTTCTTTACCCCTGCGCTGACCACCATCCACCAGCCGAAAGATTCGCTGGGTGAAACGGCCTTCAACATGCTGCTCGACAGGATCGTCAACAAACGTGAAGAGTCGCAGTCCATTGAAGTCCACCCGCGCCTCATCGAACGCCGTTCCGTTGCGGATGGTCCGTTCCGCGACTACCGTCGTTAATCGCTTCACGGAGCCAGTCACACTGGCTCCCGTAACCATTCCCGGTTAAGCGTTTCGCTGTCCCCCAGATAATCCAGCAGCCAGGCCATAGCAGGTGAAACATCATTTTGTTGCCAGGTCAGGCAGCAAGCCGCATCCGGGAACGGATTCTCCAGCGTCAGTTCAACCCACTCGCCGGTGTCGATTCGCGGGCGCGCAAAATGAACGGGCACCATCGCGACGCACAGCCCTGCACTGAGGCAGGTCGCCGACGATTCCCAGTCCGGGGCGACCACGCGACGCTGGTTATCCAGCAGCCAGGTGATACGCTTGGGCAGCGAGCGGGAGGTGTCCTCCAGCACCAGCGACGGCCAGTTACGCAGGGTATCGTCGCTTAACGGCCCCTCCATGGCCGCCAGGGGATGATCGCGTGCCACTACGCATTTCCAGCTCAGCATCCCCATATCGCGAAAGGCATAGCGTCCCCCAACCGGAATCGCCTGCGTCGCCCCAATCGCCATTTCTACCCTGCCGTCCGACAGCGCGTCCCACACGCCGTTGAACACTTCCTGCGAAACACGCAACTCAACGTCAGAAAAATGACGATAGAAATCGACGATCATTTGCCGGGTGCGTTCCGGCTTCACGATATTATCGACCGCGATGGAAAGATGCCCCCGCCAGCCGTTAGCGATCTGCTGACACTGTTCGCGGGTGATCTGCATTTTTTTGATAACAGAACGCCCTTCTTTCAAAAACCACGCCCCGGCAGGCGTTAATTCCACATCACGATGTCGCCGTTCGAACAGCGGAACGGCCAGCCACTCTTCTAGCTGACGCACCGTATAGCTGATTGCCGACGGGACGCGGTGCAGTTCCTGCGCTGCTCCGCTAAAGCTGCCGTTACGCGCGACAGCATCGACCACTTCAAGAGAATAATCTGACCACATTTTCTGCCTGCAAAAAATTTGAATGCACCCGCCAAATATTAGCGTTTCACAAGCCGCTTTGCACTCCCTACACTCTGCGCCAATGTACACCTGCCTCCTCAGGAGAAGAAAACAATGCAACCCAGGAAAGGTTTTTTAGTCTGGCTCGGCGGCTTAAGCGTGCTGGGCTTTTTAGCCACCGATATGTACCTGCCGGCTTTCGCCGCCATGCAGGAAGATCTGCAAACCCCTGCCGCCGCGATCAGCGCCAGCCTGAGTTTGTTCCTCGCCGGTTTCGCCTTCGCGCAGCTGCTCTGGGGACCGCTCTCGGATCGCTTTGGCCGCAAGCCGGTACTGTTGCTGGGTCTGGCCATTTTTGCCGTGGGCTGTCTGGGGATGCTATGGGTTCGCGACGCCACCTGGCTGCTGGTACTGCGTTTTATTCAGGCAGTGGGCGTCTGCGCCGCAGCCGTCACCTGGCAGGCGCTGGTCACCGACTACTATCCGGCAAACCGTACAAACCGAATTTTCGCGACCATTATGCCGCTGGTGGGGCTTTCCCCTGCCCTCGCCCCGCTGCTGGGTAGCTGGATCCTCGCACATTTCGACTGGCAGGCCATCTTTGCCACGCTGTTTGCCATCACGCTGATCCTGATGCTGCCGGCGTTCGCCCTCAAGCCCGCGCATAAAAAAGAGGCGCATGCCGACGCCAGCCCAATTACCTTTGCCTCCCTGCTGAGCGCCAAAGCGTATCGCGGTAATGTGCTGATTTATGCTGCCTGCTCGGCGAGCTTCTTCGCATGGCTGACCGGTTCACCCTTTATTCTGCACGATATGGGTTATAGCCCGGCGGCCATCGGTCTGAGCTATGTTCCGCAGACCATCGCGTTCCTGGTTGGCGGGTACGGCTGTCGCGCGGCGCTGCAAAAATGGGAAGGCCAGCAGATGCTGCCGTGGTTGCTGGTGCTGTATGCGTTGAGCGTTATCGGGACCTGGGCCGTCGGCTTTATTCCCGGCGTCGGTCTGGCTGAAATTTTGATTCCATTCTGCGTAATGGCCATCGCGAACGGCGCGATATACCCTATCGTTGTGGCGCAGGCGCTTCGTCCCTTCCCGCAGGCGACAGGCCGTGCGGCCGCACTTCAGAATACGCTGCAACTAGGGCTGTGCTTCCTGGCCAGTCTGGTGGTCTCGGCGCTGATTGCCACACCGCTCCTGACCACCACCAGCGTGATGCTGGTTACCGTTGCGCTGGCCGGCATGGGCTATCGTATGCAGGCAGCCGCGCAGCGTGCGCAGGATAACCGCGCGCAGGCAGAAACGTCACATGCGTAATTACTGCAAAAATTATGTAACTTTTCGGTGATTAGGTTGCTAACAATTTTCTATTGAATCACCAAATTTTGCGGCCTATACTAAATTTGGTTCGATTAAATACGATAAATATTAAGTGTTAACGGGAGCCGGAGTGCTCCCGTTTTACCATGGAAGGCATTTCGGCAAGGGTTATCTCCCTTCCTCTGTTCTACGTCGGATACTAGCCTCGCGGTATATACCGTGAGATTTCTCACAAACCAAAAAAAGCGTCTACGCTGTTTGAAGGTTCTGATCACAGTAGGGTGATGGAGAAGCTATGAGTTCATCGTGTATAGAAGAAGTCAGCGTTCCGGACGATAACTGGTCCCGGATCGTCAGTGAACTGTTAGGTCGAGCAGGCATCACGATTAATGGATCATCGCCATCCGATCCTCAGGTTAAACATCCCGACTTTTTTAAACGCGTGTTACGAGAGGGATCGTTAGGCCTGGGAGAAAGTTATATGGATGGCTGGTGGGAATGCGAACGGCTGGATATATTTTTCACCCGCGTTTTGCGTGCTGGTCTGGAAAATCAACTCCCTCGCCATCTGAAAGACACCCTGCGCGTCGCCTCAGCCCGCCTGTTTAACCTGCAAAGTAAAAAACGCGCCTGGATCGTCGGCAAAGAGCACTACGACCTTGGCAACGACCTGTTCAGCCGTATGCTGGACCCCTTCATGCAATATTCCTGCGCCTACTGGAAAGAGGCATCGACGCTTGAAGAGGCGCAACAGGCCAAGCTGCGTCTGATTAGCGAGAAACTGCAGCTTGAGCCCGGAATGCGTGTGCTGGATATCGGCTGCGGCTGGGGTGGGCTGGCGTATTTTATGGCGAAGCACTATGGCGTCAGCGTCGTCGGCGTCACGATTTCAGCAGAACAGCAAAAGCTGGCGCGAGAACGCTGCCAGGGTCTTGATGTTGACATCCGGCTGCAGGATTACCGTGACCTGAACGAACAGTTTGATCGTATTGTCTCCGTGGGTATGTTCGAACATGTTGGCCCGAAAAACTACGACACCTATTTTGACGTCGTGGATCGCAATTTGAAACCAGACGGCATTTTCCTGCTGCACACCATCGGGTCTAAGCGCACCGACAACAACGTCGACCCGTGGATCAACAAATACATATTCCCGAATGGCTGTTTACCGTCCGTGCGCCAGATTGCCAACGCCAGCGAGTCCCATTTCGTGATGGAAGACTGGCATAACTTTGGCGCGGATTACGACACCACATTGATGGCATGGCATGCACGTTTTCAGGAAGCCTGGCCGGAGATTGCGGACAACTACTCTGAACGATTCAAGCGGATGTTTAGCTATTATCTGAATGCCTGCGCGGGGGCGTTTCGCGCGCGGGATATTCAGCTCTGGCAGGTTGTTTTCAGCCGGGGGATTGAGCACGGCTTGCGGGTCGCCCGCTAAAAAAAATAACCCCGGTTACCCGGGGTTATTTTTTATTCGTCTTCTGTGCTCGTTATTATTGCCGCTTCTTTTGCCGCCAGCACGCGCTCAACCGTATCCACTACCGCCTGGGTTTGCGGATCGATTTCGATATTCACGCGATGCCCGAGTTTTTTCGAACCCAGCGTGGTGCGTTGCAGCGTTTCAGGAATTAAATGCACGCAAAAACGCGTTGCCGTCACTTCTCCAACCGTCAGGCTAATCCCATCAATGCCAATAAATCCTTTATAGAGGATGTATTTCATTAATGACGGATCCTGCATTTTGAACCAGATTTGACGGTTATTTTCCGAGGTCACGATTTTCGCCACTTCAGCCGTGGTCATGATGTGCCCCGACATCAGATGGCCGCCAATCTCATCACTGAACTTCGCCGCACGCTCAACGTTGACGGTATCACCTACAGCCAGCTCGCCCAGATTAGTAATACGCAGGGTCTCTTTCATTAAATCAAAGCTGATCTTGTTGCCATTAATTTCGGTGACGGTCAGACAGCAGCCGTTATGGGCAATCGAGGCGCCGGTTTCGATCCCATCAAGCATATATTCCGGCAGCTCTACAACATGCGTACGAAAATTAGGTTTTTCATCAATGGACACCACTTTGGCAGTGCCCTGCACAATACCAGTAAACATGCTTACAACTCCTGTTTTCTCCGGACGGTGGTTACACCGTTTAATCCCACCACAATAACAGTTGGAAAAAGAGGTTGCCAGCGGAGCGCATTTTCTGGCGATTTTTTCACTAGATAAATAGCTAAAGCCCGCTACAATAGCTGGCACCCCCCGCATTTTCTTCTTGCTGCCCGTTACGGCGGCTTTTTTAGTCTCTCTTATAACTACAATATAAAGGTGTTCACGTGCAGAAGTACATGAATGAAGCGCGGCAGTTATTGGCACTGGCGATACCAGTGATCATCGCGCAAGTGGCCCAGACCGCAATGGGATTTGTGGATACCGTCATGGCAGGTGGCTATAGCGCCACTGATATGGCGGCCGTCGCCATCGGTACATCAATCTGGCTTCCGGCCATCCTGTTCGGCCATGGTCTGCTGCTCGCGCTGACGCCGGTTATTGCTCAACTTAATGGTTCGGGACGTCGCGAACGCATTGCCCATCAGGTCCGCCAGGGGTTCTGGCTGGCCGGATTTGTCTCCGTGCTGATTATGGTCGTGCTCTGGAACGCCGGTCATATCATTCGCGCGATGGATAACATTGACCCGGCACTGGCTGACAAAGCCGTGGGCTATCTGCGTGCCCTGCTCTGGGGGGCACCGGGCTACCTCTTCTTCCAGGTGGCGCGTAACCAGTGCGAAGGCCTGGCGAAAACCAAGCCCGGGATGGTGATGGGCTTTATCGGCCTGCTGGTGAATATTCCGGTGAACTATATCTTTATTTACGGTCATTTCGGGATGCCAGAGCTGGGCGGCGTCGGCTGCGGCGTGGCAACCGCGGCGGTCTACTGGGTAATGTTCTTCTGTATGCTTACCTTTGTGAAACACGCCCGCTCTATGCGCGATATTCGTAATGAGAAAAGATTCAGTACGCCGGACTGGAGCATCATGACGCGCCTGATGCAGTTAGGCTTGCCGATTGCGCTGGCCCTGTTTTTTGAAGTGACGCTCTTTGCCGTCGTCGCCCTGCTGGTCTCCCCACTGGGGATCGTTAACGTGGCCGGGCACCAGATTGCGCTCAACTTCAGCTCCCTGATGTTCGTTCTGCCGATGTCGCTGGCGGCGGCGGTGACGATTCGCGTCGGCTTCCGCCTGGGCCAGGGCTCGACGCTGGATGCGCAAACGGCCGCACGGACCGGGCTGGGCGTCGGTGTCTGCATGGCGGTCTGTACGGCGCTCTTTACCGTTGCATTACGCGAGCAAATTGCCCTGCTCTATAACGACAACCCGGAAGTGGTGGCACTGGCCTCGCACCTGATGCTGCTCGCCGCGGTGTACCAGATTTCAGACTCTATCCAGGTGATTGGCAGCGGCGTGCTTCGCGGATACAAAGATACGCGCTCCATCTTCTTTATTACCTTCATCGCCTACTGGGTACTGGGACTGCCGTGCGGCTACATCCTGGCCCTGACCGACCTGGTGGTTGACCGCATGGGACCCGCCGGGTTCTGGATGGGCTTTATCATTGGTCTGACGTCAGCCGCGATCATGATGATGATGCGCATGCGCTTCCTGCAGCGCCAGCCATCAACCGTGATTTTGCAACGCGCTGCGCGTTAAATACGCAGTAGCCGTCTGCTGGCGGCTACTTTCTCTTCACTTTGCGCGGTAATGAAGCAATCGCGTGAATTCAGAGAGAAAAATGCATTTTCCCTCTTGCCACCTTGATGCTGTGCCGCTAATATTCGTCCCCGTTGTCACCGACAACACGTTGCGTTCATAGCTCAGTTGGTTAGAGCACCACCTTGACATGGTGGGGGTCGTTGGTTCGAGTCCAATTGAACGCACCATTCTGCGTCCGTAGCTCAGTTGGTTAGAGCACCACCTTGACATGGTGGGGGTCGGTGGTTCGAGTCCACTCGGACGCACCATTTCAGTCCTGAAATGGTGCAAATCCTCTTCAGATACCCTGATTTTTCTTAATCCCTTATTTTCATCATTATTCTCCTGCTACGCTTTTCTTATGGAAAAAATACAGGAAGCGCGTTGATGAAGAGTATCGCCATTATCGGCTCCGGCCCCACAGGGATTTACACCTTTTATCATCTGCTTAAAAACAGCACCCCGCTCTCAGTTTCCGTCTTTGAACAGGCCGATGACGCTGGCGTGGGCATGCCTTATAACGACGACGATAATTCTCGCCTGATGCTGGCGAACATTGCGAGCATTGAAATCCCGCCCATTTTTATGACCTACCTCGACTGGCTGAAGGGACAGAGCGAAGCGCACCTGGCGCGTTTTAAGGTAGATAAAACCACGCTCCACGATCGGCAGTTCCTGCCCCGGATCCTGCTGGGTGAATATTTTCGCGATAGCTTTCGAACCATCGTCAAAGAAGCTAAAAAGCAGGGGTTCGAGGTTAACATCCATGAATCCGCCGCCGTTACCGACGTCATTCCCTCCTCAACCGGCGTCACGCTTTCCGTCAATGGCAACGTCTTTCCTGAACGCTTTGACCTTGCGGTTATCGCCACCGGTCACGTCTGGCCAGACGAGGACGAAGCCACGCGCACATTCTTCCCAAGCCCGTGGTCCGGTCTGATGGACGCCCGCATTCCCCCTTGCCGCGTTGGCATTATGGGAACATCGTTAAGCGGTCTGGATGCGGCGATGGCGGTGGTGATGCAGCACGGTGAGTTCCGTGACGGTAAATTCATCCTGGACAAAGGCAGTGAAGCGTTAAACATTACGCTGATGTCGCGGACAGGCATTCTGCCGGAAGCCGATTTTTACTGCCCTATCCCTTACGAACCGCTGTCCGTTTTAACCGCATCCGTGGTTGAAGGCGAGATAGCCAAAGGATCGGATGGCCTGCTTGACCGCATTTTTGCCCTGATGGTGAAAGAGCTTCAACGTGCCGACCCGGCATGGTGCGAGAAAATTTCTCTGCAACGCCACAACGCCGACAGCCTGCGTGACGCCTGGTTTGAGGATCGTCAACAGCACGGTCCGTTTAGCTGGGCGGAAGAGAACCTCAATGAAGTTGAACGAAACAAACGCGAACGGCGCACCGTCGCCTGGCGCTATACCGTCCTTCGGCTGCATGAGGTCGTTCAGGAGATTGTTCCCCATCTTAGCGATCAGGACAGAGAGCGCTTCAAAAACGGGCTGGCCCGCGTGTTTATCGACAACTATGCGGCGATCCCTCCGCAGTCTATCCGCAGACTGCTTGCGCTTCGCGAGGCTGGCATCATCAGCGTGGCGGCCCTGGGCGACGACTATACGCTGGATGTTGGCAGCGACCGCACGGTGGTGTCCACAAAAGAGACCGTTTACCGCTTTGACGTTTTCATCGATGCACGCGGGCAAAAGCCGCTCAAAACCAAAGATCTGCCTTTCCCCTCACTGCGCAGAGCGCTGGAAACGACCGGCGACGAGATACCCGATGTCGGTGAAGATTACACGCTAAATGCGCCTGAAACGGTTCGCGGGCGAATCGCGTTTGGCGCGATTCCGTGGCTGATGCACGATCATCCCTTTGTTCAGGGGCTGGCGGAGTGTGCAGAGATTGCAGAGGCGATGGCCAGGGCGGCTGAAAAACCGGCCACAGGTTTACGGCGTCGATTACCGTACGTAGAGAACTGACAGGGCTTCCATGCCCTGCAACGCGATATTACTCGAAGAAGACGTCCGGGTTTTCAGACAGCGAGACAAAGGTTTTCGTCGCTTTATCCAGGGCACGAATTTCGCCGCTTTCAATGTCATAGACCCAGCCGTGCAGGCGAAGGGAGTTGTTACGCAGCCCCACCGCGACGGACGGGTGAGTCTTAATGTTGCTCAGTTGCGCAAACACGTTCTCCTGCACCATCGCATTCACTTTATCGAGCGGTTTATCCCAGGTTTTCTTCTCAACCACGGCTTTGGCCGCATCGGAATAGCGCAGCCAGTGTGAAACAGCAGGCATCGGCTCCAGGTTCGCGTTATCGGCAATCGCCTTCATCGCGCCACAGTTGGAGTGGCCGCAGATGACGATATCCGTCACGCCCAGCGCCACAACCGCGTATTCGATAGTGGCGGAGACACCGCCAGGCTCAGGCCCGAACGGCGGCACAATATTACCAGCATTACGAATGACAAAGAGTTGTCCCGGCTCTTGCTGAGTAACCAGTTCCGGGACCAGACGGCTGTCGGAGCATGAGATGAACAGCGCTTTGGGATTCTGGCTGGACGCTAAACTGCGAAAGAGCTCTTTACGTTGCGGGAAAATCTCTTTTTGAAAGCTGAGAAAACCTTCAATGATATGTTGCATAGCAATTTCTCTTTTATCTGTTTTAGTTTAGGTATGATCGCGATCACACTCGTAAAGTTTACCCATCGCGCTTCACTTCAGACAAGCAATATATTTCTGGCCCGACCGCTGTACGATAGCGTCGGCATTCGCCGGAATGTTCTGCCCTTCGAACGCGCCGTAAAGACGGGCGAAAGTTTTGCCCACCAGGCGCCGGGTGACTTCCTCAACCTTGCGGGCAGGCAGCGGAAGCATATTCGGGTAGCTCCACATAAACGACACCGCATCCCTCCCGGGGGTGACCTGCAAAATATCCCCCGCCAGCAAAACGCCCTCGCCTTCCTGCCAGTGCAGCACCGTGCCGCCTGCGAAATGGCCGCCGAGACGCAGCAAAGTAACCGATGGCACGATCTCCAGCGCATCGCCCTCCCAGTAAACAATCGCCGGACTGGCGCGCATCACCCATTCGCGATCGCTGGCGTGCAGATAGACCGGCGCATCAAACGCCGCGGCCCACTCCTGCATGGTGGTGTAATAGTGCGGATGGGAAATCGCAATGGCGCGGAGGCCGCCGAGCGCGGTGATGATAGCGTGGGTGGCCGGGTCAAGGTTGGCGATGCAGTCCCACAAAATATTGCCGTGTGGGGTACGCAGCAGCAACGCGCGCTGGTTAATCGCAAAAGACGGTACCGTTTTGATGCTGTACAACTGCGGCTCCAGCTGCTGCCATTTATTCGCGTGCGTGGCCGTTACCGTCGCATACTCGATCCACGCCTGGCCGCTGGCCGGGACATACTGACGTTCATCCTCGCAAATCGGGCATCTTTCCGGCTGTGCATCGTAGGAAGTACCGCAGGTTTTACAGAGTGTAATCATGAGCGCTCCTCAGTGATAAAGCACTGAGTATGGCAGGGATTATCCTTATGTGCTGCGTGGTACATTGCTGGCTTTTTTTGCCCTATACTGTGCCCGTATCAATAACTGAACATAGCAGGTGCAACATGGAAATTGATCTCGATAACCTGGTTTTTAACGGACTGGATGAAGCGGAAGAACGCAACGCGGAACGTCTGGATGACGCGGACAAAAAAGCCCAGGCGATTGTCGCCGACGACGACTGCGGTGATGCCTGCAAGATCTGATAAAAAGCACCGGTCAGCCGGTGCTTTTTTTGGCACTCAACGGAGAGCTACAGTTCAGGCGTCTTTTTAAACCCCGTCAGCATCAGTACAAGGCTTTGCGCCGAAGAAGCCGGTTCAAACTGGTAATGGTTCCCCTGGCGGTCGCCGCCGATATACCACGATATTTCGGTTTTCCCTTCCGCCAGCGCCTTGCGCACGGCTTTGTCGACATCCACCATTCTGTACTCGCGCGAGTGGTTGAGATACAGCACCGCATCGGATCGATAGCTGCAGGCCGGGCGGTCAGCCCAGTTCACCGTTGCAGGATCCCAGTCGTTGCTGGCCGGATAGAAGAAGATCTGATCGGCGCCGTCAGTTTCTACCTTACCGCCGTAAATGCGAACGCGATATTTAAACAGAGAAGGATCCTGTCCCGCTGGCAGCGGCGGGATCGTAAACTTTACCAGTGAGAGGGTTTCACTGTTTTTCGTTCGGCCTCCGTTCTGCCAGTTATCCTGCACCAGCAAAGCCTGCGGCTGAGGCTGGGAGAGCCCCGGCTCAAGGCTGCTTAGCCAGACGTTTGCCTGCGCTTTTGAATAGGCATATGGCACGGTCGTGCCACAGTCCAGCCCGCGATTCATACACAGCTCGGTCATAAAGCGCGCCCCCTCTTCCGTCCAGCCATTCATGAAATCAGCATGCGCAGTGTAGAGACTTCCCCAGCGTTCTTCGCGTTCGTCACCATGCATAATGGGATCGAGGGAAAGCTGTGCTTTGCTGGTATCAAGGGATGAAATTGTCGGAAGCACATACGCGATGTTCATGTTCACGGTGGGAATTTTCACCGGAAACGCGGTAGGGCATTGCCCTTTCGTATCGTACGTCGCATTGGCAACGCCGTGAGCGGGCTTGAGATTCACGCCATCCCAGCAGTTGGGAAACTGAATACCGATATTAAACTGCACGGCGTCTCCCGCCTTGCGTAGCCCGCACACTTCGCCTGTTTTTGTCGTGTAACCTTTGCCATTAGCACATAAGAACGTGATATGCGGGTTAGGCGCAGATCCATGGTGATCCCCCGCCAGCAGTGATAGCCCCACCGGGAAAGGCTGCAGCGGCCAGGTTTCCACATTCGAGGCCTGATAATAGGTTTTTTGATACGCGGGTTTTACGACAGTGCCGTCAGGCAGCCGCAGCGAAGGTGCCCAGTATGCCGAGCTATCCGCTTTGTTATCGCAGGTGGTTTCTTCCAGCGTGCGCAGGGTTTCCCGGCTCGAGCTGGCATCGGTGTGCGTGTTGCCGAAGAAGTCATGCAGCATGGCCTCGTTGGGCCTGCCAAACATCATAATTGCATCATCGCCAAGGGTATGGGAGTAGCCGCAGACAACATGAGCCTGTGGCGCAGCGTGCGCCGCATGCATGGCGAGAAGTAACGAAGGGGCTGAAAGAGCCGTGGTTAACGTGGTCCGTTTCATCATTATCTCCATTAATGAAAGGACCTATAGGTAACAAACAACGGGTTAATTAACCGAATGATTCACCGCGTACTTTTCCGCTCATTGTGGCTTTACACACGTAACGCACAGCTCATTCCAGTACATTTCGCGCGTGCGGCGCAGTTCAGCGTGACGTTTTATCATGGAACCACTCCGGGTCTATGTTAGCAACGTCCACGCCGTACAGGCTGGCGGCAGGCAGTATTGACTCAAGAACACGTTGCGCGCTGTTCTCCGCATTCGCTGGTCGGGTGGCAAAAAACCGCCGTAACGTGCTGATCCATTTTTTCATCGTCTTGCCCCTCTTGCTTCACCTGCGTTCAGTAAAACACCCATTAACAATGGAGGGGAAATAACAATAACGACTGTTGATATGCGGGATCTGAGAAACGCGGGCGCATCACCCGGCCAGCGCTTTAACCACCGTCTCCATCGCTTCGGTTGTCAATTCGCTACGCTTGATGCGCTGGTTCGCCAGCGCCGTGCGCAGCACACCCGCAATGACAATATGCTTCGGCTCCTGCCCTAAATCACGCATCTCAAGTACTACCTTACCGACCACCCGGCACATCTCCTGGTACAGCGCTTCATCTTTGGTCACGTTACCCATCGTCATCACTCCGTTGCCTTTTAAACGTTGAGCTTAAATGATTCTCCTGCCGGATACAAAAAAGAAGCCCGGCGAGGATCTAGCCGGGCTTCATCTGTAAAATCAGCTAATTAGTTATTAACCGGAATCACAGCACCTTTGTATTTGGTGCGGATCCAGTCCTGAATCTCTTTGGAGTGCAGCACGTTCACCAGTGCGACGATGTCCTTCTTCTTCTCGTCACCGCGATGCACGGTAATGATATTGGCGTACGGGTTATTTTCACCGCTCTCTACCGCAATCGGGTCGTGCACCGGGTCCAGACCGGCGTCAATCGCATAGTTGGCGTTAATCACTACCGCAGCGCCTTCATCGTTGTTGTACATCTGCGGCAGCAGAGAGGCTTCGACGTTAGGCGTGAACTGCAGCTTCTTCGGGTTCTCAACGATGTCGCTGATACGCGCCGTCACTTTATCGATGCCGGGCTTCAGCTTGATCACGCCCTCTTTTTCAAAGATGGAGAGAATACGGCCTTCTTCGGAAACGGCATCACGCATAATGATCTTACCGCCTTCCGGCAGGTCCTTCAGCGACTTGTACTTTTTGGAGTAGATACCGATTGGCTCAATGTGGATAGCACCCGCACTGACAAAATCGTAATCCTTATCGCCCGCGTGATCTTTCAGCACGCTGTTCAGGTAAGGAATATGCTGGAAATAGTTGGCGTCAATGTCATGACCCGCCAGCGCGGTGTTGGGCAGAATGTAGTCCTGGAACGGTTTAATCTCCAGGTCAATCCCCTGCTTAGCCAGAATCGGCTTTGCCTGCTCCAGAATTTCGGCGTGCGGGGTGTTGGATGCGCCCACAGTCAGCGTATCCGCCCAGGAGGCGAAGCTCAGGGCGCTCAGGGTGGCTGCGGCGATCAGTGTCAGTGTTTTTTTCATGATGTGGTTCCTGTGTGTATTTATTAGCGTTTATCTAACAGAGAAGTCATAGCGTCGCCGCAGAACTGGATAATGAAAACGATGATTAGAATGGTCACCGTTGCCACCAGCGTGACGTCACCATGGTTGCGCTGGAATCCTTCCAGATAAGCCAGATTTCCCAAACCGCCGGCGCCAATCACCCCCGCCATGGCGCTGTAACTCACCAGCGCAATCAGCGTTACCGTTATCCCTGATACCAGTGCAGGTGATGATTCCGGCAGTAAAACCCGAAACACGAGCGTGCTCAGTCGTGCGCCCATTGAGCGCGTTGCTTCGATTACCCCTTTGTCCACTTCGCGCAGGGCAATCTCCACCAGGCGTGCGTAGAACGGCGCGGCCCCCACAATCAGGGCCGGCAGCGCCGCGTTGGCACCAAGAATGGTACCGACGATGGTCTTGGTGAACGGGATCAACAGGACGATCAGAATGATGAACGGGATTGAACGAAACACGTTCACCACAATCGAAATCACGCTATAGACCGTGCGGTTTTGAAACAGCCCGCCGCGCGCGGTTAAGAACAGCGCCAGGCCCAGCACGATCCCCAGCACAAAGGTCGCCACCCCGGAAAGCGCGGTCATGTACAGCGTCTCCTGCGTCGCCGCCCAGAGCTGATCCCATTTGAGGTGCGGGAAGAGATTCTCAGCCATGTTTAATGACCTCGCCTTCAATATCGCTGTGCTTCAGGTCGGCGAGGATATTGTTCAGTTGTTTATCAGATGCCACGACGTGGACCCAGAGCTGGCCGAAAACGCCGTGGGCGGTTTGCGTCATTTTCCCGTGCAGGATGTTAAACGGCAGACCGTAGCGCAGGGTCAGCTCACCCACGACCGGCTTGTGCGTGCTGTGGCCGGTAAAGGTCAGACGGATGACCGTGCCTTCCAGATCGTTTGCCAGTTCGGTATTGAAGGTTTCTTCCTCGGCGTACTGACTTACCTGGCGGACAAACTGCTGCGTAATCGGCTGTTGCGGATGGGTGAATACACTCAGCACATCCCCCTCTTCCACCACCTTACCGTTTTCCATCACCGCCACGCGGTCGCAGATCTTGCGCACCACATGCATTTCGTGGGTGATCAGCACGATGGTCAGCTTGAAACGACGGTTGATATCCAGCAGCAGATCGAGGATCTGATCGGTGGTCTGCGGGTCGAGTGCGGACGTGGCTTCATCACACAGCAAAACGTCCGGGTTATTGGCCAGCGCGCGCGCAATCCCCACGCGCTGTTTTTGTCCGCCGCTTAGCTGTGACGGGTAGGCATTCTCACGCCCTTTCAGCCCCACCAGCGCCACCAGTTCCGCCACGCGAGCCTTGATTCTGGCTTTTGGCACACCGGCGATCTGCATGGAGAACGCGATATTCTCACTTACCGTGCGCGACCACAGCAGGTTGAAGTGCTGGAACACCATACTGATTTTCAGGCGTGCCTGACGCAGGGCTTCACCTTTTGCGGCAGAGATGTCCTGCCCGTTAATCGTGACGCTGCCAGCGCTGGGTTTCTCCAGACCATTCAGCAGACGAATCAGCGTGCTTTTCCCGGCGCCGCTGTAGCCGATAATGCCGTAAACCTGTCCCTGCTCAATCGTCAAATTGACGTTATCAACGGCTGTGAGCGCCGCCTTACCGTTGTCAAAAACCTTCGAAATATTTCTGAGTACAATCATTCTAATTCATTATCCGATCCGCCAATGGCGGTTTAGAAGTATGGATGTCCAAACGATAGTAAACAGGCGTTATCAGTTTTTAAATGAACAAAAAAGCATGTGTTATAACTTTCAGTAATAAATAACGACGCTACACGGCGGGAAGTATTTAGATTGATTTCAGCAATGATTATCTGCCAGACGCATAACGCTTGACTGATATGCGAAAAAAACGGTCATTATTGCAGCATTTTATGCCAAGATAGCCATCCTCACTTCCAGACAACTTTACGTCTTGCTGTCCTGACATCCAAAAACAGCACTGATATTCCCGTCTGTTATAAAAAGCAGTGAAGTGTTCTTTATTGCGAAAATTTCACCGCCCTATCATCCCGTCATGACACCCAGAAAGGAAAACATCATGACGATCTACCACTCCGTCACCGAACTGATTGGCCGGACACCGCTGATCCAGCTGCACAAGCTTGATACCGGTCCCTGCTCGCTGTTTCTGAAGCTGGAGAACCAAAACCCCGGCGGCTCCATTAAAGATCGCGTGGCGTTATCGATGATTAACGACGCGGAGCGTACCGGCCAGCTACGGCCGGGTGGCACGATTATTGAAGCAACGGCGGGGAATACCGGCCTCGGGCTGGCGCTGATCGCCGCCCAGAAAGGCTATACGCTTATCCTGGTGGTGCCGGACAAAATGAGCCGCGAGAAGATTTTCCACCTGCGCGCGCTGGGTGCCCAGGTGATACTGACCCGTTCCGACGTCAACAAGGGGCATCCGGCCTATTACCAGGATTACGCCCAGCGCCTGGCCGATGATCTGCCCGGCGCGTTTTATATCGACCAGTTCAATAACGATGCCAACCCGCTGGCACATCGCACTACCACGGCACCGGAACTGTATGAGCAGCTTGACGGCAGAATTGACGCCATCGTGGTCGGCGTCGGCTCAGGCGGCACGCTGGGCGGCCTGCAGGCGTGGTTTTCAGAGCATTCTCCACATACGGAGTTTGTGCTGGCCGACCCGGCCGGGTCTGTGCTCGCCGATCAGGTCGAGACCGGTCGCTACCACGATGCGGGCGCCTGGCTGGTTGAGGGCATTGGCGAAGACTTTATTCCACCGCTGGCCCACATTGAAGGCGTGAACCGCGCGTGGCGCATTACCGACCGCGAAGCGTTTGCCACCGCGCGTGAACTGCTGAAAACGGAAGGCATTCTGGCGGGCTCCTCCAGCGGCACCCTGCTGGCGGCGGCGCTGAAATATTGCCAGGCGCAAACCACGCCGAAACGCGTGGTGACCTTCGCCTGCGACAGCGGCAATAAATATCTCTCGAAGATGTTCAACGACGACTGGATGCGCCAGCAGGGGCTCATCACGCGCCCTCAGGCAGGCGATCTCTCTGATTACATTGCCCTGCGCCACGATGAAGGCGCTACCGTCACCGCCGCACCGGATGACACGCTCTCCACCGTTCTGGCGCGCATGCGCCTGTACGACATCTCCCAACTGCCGGTACTGGAAAACGGTCAGGTCGTCGGCATTATCGACGAGTGGGATCTGTTGCGGCATATCGGCGGTGAAGCTGACCGCTTCGCCCTTCCCGTGACAGAGGCCATGACGCGTCAGGTGGAATTTCTCGATAAACGCGCCCCGGAAAGCGCCCTGCACGCCATCTTCGACCGCGGTCTGGTGGCCGTCATTAATGACAACGACCGTTTTCTCGGTTTGATTACGCGCAGCGACGTGCTGACCGCGTGGCGCAACCGTCTTCAGCCATAAGGAACAGATGATGAAAAACCTGGCAACCCTGAGCGTCCACAGCGGCGCGTTCAATGATCAGCATGGCGCCGTTATGCCGCCGATTTACGCCACCTCGACGTTTGCGCAACCCTCTCCCGGGGAGCATACCGGCTATGAGTATTCCCGCAGCGGCAATCCGACGCGCCATGCGCTCGAAACCGCCATCGCCGAACTGGAAGGCGGAACGCGCGGCTACGCCTTTGCATCCGGTCTTGCCGCCATCTCCACCGTGCTTGAACTGCTGGATAAAGACAGCCATATTGTCGCCATTGATGACGTCTACGGCGGCACATATCGCCTGATTGAAAATGTCCGCAAACGCAGCACCGGTCTGCAGGTCAGCTGGGTTAAGCCGGACGATCTAGCCGGGCTTGAGGCGGCCATTCGCCCGGACACCCGCATGATCTGGGTTGAAACACCCACCAACCCGCTGCTGAAGCTGGCGGATTTAGCGGCTATCGCTGACATCGCCCGTCGTCATAACGTTATCAGCGTGGCGGATAACACCTTCGCATCGCCGGTCATTCACCGTCCGCTGGCGTCGGGTTTCGACATCGTGGTGCACTCAGCAACCAAATACCTTAACGGCCACTCTGACGTGGTGGCCGGGCTGGCGGTGGTGGGTGATAATCCGGCGCTGGCGGACAGGCTTGGCTACCTGCAGAACGCGGTTGGCGGCGTACTGGACCCGTTTAGCAGCTTCCTGACCCTGCGCGGTATTCGTACCCTTTCGCTGCGCATAGAGAAACACAGCAGCAACGCGCTGGCGATTGCGCAATGGCTGGAACAGCATCCGCTGGTTGAACGGGTCTTTTATCCCGGACTGGAGTCGCACCCGCAATATCAGCTTGCACGCACGCAGATGGCGCTGCCCGGCGGGATGATTTCTGTCGTGGTGAAAGGTGATGCGCAACGCGCCACAGAGGTGATTCGCAACCTGACGTTGTTCACCCTTGCGGAAAGCCTGGGCGGCGTGGAGAGTCTGGTGAGCCAGCCTTACAGCATGACGCACGCCTCGATTCCGCTGGCGCAACGGCTGGCAAACGGTATTGTGCCACAGCTGATTCGCCTGTCGGTGGGGATTGAAGATCCTAAAGACCTCATCGCCGACCTCAGTGAGGCGCTGCAAAAATAAGCAAAATGCGGCAGGTCAATCACCTGCCGCGATAAGTTGTCATCATGGCTTAACGCGTTGATAACAATATTATGTAAAACGGCATTGATTATTTCTGAAACACCGTTTCCATTTTCCTTTTATCTTAAAATCAGCGTATAATGCGCGCCAAATCCCTGGTGAATGGTTTCAGCGCTTGGAATACAAAAAACAACGTACAACTTCTCCTCTCCTTCGTTGGGCTGTCACTCAGGCACACTTTCTTCTGCACGCTCATTTGATGTCTCCTATCCTTAGTGCGTGTCATATACTCTTTTGCAACACAGGTTTGACTCTGCGGCGGTGCGCCCCCGGAGCGAGATTTCCATATCCTTCCCAACTTAAAGACTAAGACTGTCATGAAAAAGACGAAAATTGTTTGTACTATCGGCCCGAAAACCGAATCCGAAGAGATGCTGAGCAAAATGCTGGACGCCGGCATGAACGTGATGCGTCTGAACTTCTCTCACGGTGACTATGCAGAACACGGTCAGCGTATCCAGAACTTGCGCAACGTGATGAGCAAAACCGGTAAAAAAGCGGCTATCCTGCTCGACACCAAAGGTCCGGAAATCCGTACCATCAAACTGGAAGGCGGCAACGACGTCTCTCTGAAAGCAGGCCAGACGTTCACCTTCACCACGGACAAATCCGTTGTGGGTAACAGCGAAATCGTTGCGGTCACCTATGAAGGCTTCACCAGCGATCTGTCCGTCGGTAACACCGTCCTGGTCGACGATGGTCTGATCGGTATGGAAGTGACCGCGATTGAAGGTAACAAGGTTATCTGTAAAGTGCTGAACAACGGCGACCTGGGCGAAAACAAAGGCGTTAACCTGCCGGGCGTTTCTATCGCGCTGCCAGCACTGGCTGAAAAAGACAAGCAAGACCTGATCTTCGGCTGCGAACAAGGCGTTGACTTCGTTGCAGCGTCCTTCATCCGTAAGCGTTCTGACGTGGTCGAAATTCGCGAGCACCTGAAAGCGCACGGCGGCGAGAAGATCCAGATCATCTCCAAAATCGAAAACCAGGAAGGCCTGAACAACTTCGACGAAATCCTCGAAGCGTCTGACGGCATCATGGTTGCACGTGGCGACCTGGGCGTTGAAATCCCGGTTGAAGAAGTGATCTTCGCGCAGAAGATGATGATCGAAAAATGTGTTCGCGCGCGTAAAGTGGTTATTACCGCTACGCAGATGCTGGACTCTATGATCAAAAACCCACGCCCAACCCGCGCTGAAGCAGGCGACGTGGCTAACGCCATCCTCGACGGTACCGATGCTGTTATGCTGTCCGGCGAATCCGCAAAAGGGAAATATCCTCTGGAAGCGGTTGGCATTATGGCGACCATCTGTGAACGTACTGACCGCGTGATGACCAGCCGTCTGGACTTCAATAACGACAGCCGCAAGCTGCGCATCACCGAAGCCGTTTGCCGCGGTGCGGTAGAAACTGCTGAGAAACTGGAAGCGCCACTGATTGTGGTTGCGACCCAGGGCGGTAAATCTGCGCGTGCAGTGCGTAAATACTTCCCGGATGCCACTATCCTGGCCCTGACCACCAACGAAACCACCGCGCGTCAGCTGGTGCTGAGCAAAGGCGTCGTTGCACACCTGGTTAAAGAGATTGCCTCTACTGACGATTTCTACATTCAGGGTAAAGCCATGGCTCTGGAAAGCGGTCTGGCACAGAAAGGCGACGTTGTGGTTATGGTTTCTGGTGCGCTGGTACCAAGCGGAACGACCAATACTGCATCCGTTCACGTGCTGTAATAATTCACGAACGAATTAATTTTGATAAAAAGCGCCCAATGGGCGCTTTTTTTATTCCAGTCATTAGCCAAACTCATTCAAAAAGCAAATCGGGTTTTTCTATTTAATTGCGAATTATCTAAGATGAATCCGATGAAAAATGCCTTTTTTTACATAGCTTTTTACTCAAAAAGGGCCGATTCGATGCTTCTTTGAGCGAACGATCAAAAATAGGCGTATTCCCATCAAAAAAATATTCTCAACCCAAAAAACTTTGTGTAATACTTGTAACGCTACATGGAGATTAACTCAATCTAGAGGGTATTAATAATGAATCGTACTAAACTGGTACTGGGCGCGGTAATCCTGGGTTCTACTCTGCTGGCTGGTTGCTCCAGCAACGCTAAAATCGATCAGCTGTCTTCTGACGTTCAGACTCTGAACGCTAAAGTTGACCAGCTGAGCAACGACGTGAACGCAATGCGTTCCGACGTTCAGGCTGCTAAAGACGACGCAGCTCGCGCTAACCAGCGTCTGGACAACCAGGCTACTAAATACCGTAAGTAATAGTACCTGTTAATAAAATGGCGCACATTGTGCGCCATTTTTTTTGCCTGCGTCATACGGCTCTACTGCGTCATCTTCTCCCCTGCCTCTTCCGCTACCGCCGCGGACACACGACTGTTCTGCACTGACAATACGCTGTTACTGGCCGACGGGCCGCTTCCCGCAGAAACCATAACCGGGATCCCCGCACGGCGCGCCAGGGCTTTATCGATCAGCGCCTTATCGCTTCCGGACTGTGAAACAAAGGTCGCAAAGTCGGCGGAGTGCGTAATGGGCGAAATCTGTGGGTTTTCACCTTCCACCTGCGCCAGCGGACGATGGACCTCAATATAGCGTTTACCATCCGGCTCAACCGCGAATTTCACTGGCTCATTGATGATTTGTACCCGAGTACCAACCCGTACCTGTTCGAACAGGGCTTTAATATCCGGGGCGTTCATTCGCATACAGCCGGAACTGACGCGCAAGCCAACGCTGTCTGGCGCACTGGTTCCGTGGATAAGATATTCCCCATTACCAATACCCAAACGCAGGGCATAGCGTCCCAGCGGGTTATTTGGCCCTGCGGGAACCACAGGAGGCAGTTTAATTCCCTGCGCCAGCGAACGGGCTCTGATACCGGCCGTCGGCGTCCAGGTTGGGTTCGGGATTTTTTGACTGACGCGGGTCGTGCTCACCGGTGTTTCCAGCCCCAGTTGCCCGATGCCAAGTGGGAAAACCTGGACAATGTTCTCTCCCGGCGGGAAATAGTAAAGCCGCAGCTCAGCGAGGTTCACAACAATACCCTCGCGCGGCGTGTCGGGTAGCAGCATCTGCGACGGGATCGTGATAACGGTTCCCGGTGCAGGGTTTACCGGCGCAATCGTATTGTTCGTTTCGAGGATCACCTGCGCCGCGGTATTAAACCGGCGGGCGATGGTCTGCAGCTTATTATCCCCTTCCTGTATGGTGTAGGTTTGATTTTGCCCAATCAGGCGACTGCCTGCGGGCGGCAACGGATAGTCCATCGCGCGGGCCGAATTAAGTGCACCGAGCGAACTGAGGAGTAATAGAGTTATGAGAGACGCGCGCTTCATGCTGAGATTCCTTATTCACTGGCAGAATGCCAGAAAGCTGAAAAACCAGCGAGGCGGGAACCACCTCGCGAAACAGAATGAATGCTGTTCTGTAAGTCTAGCTAAGGATTGCCGCTTTGGCGCGAATGGCGCGAATCATCGCTTCCAGTCCCTGGGAACGAGACGGGGTGAGGTGTTGGGTGAGGGCCATTTTTTCAAACCACGGGCGGACATCGAAGGCGACAATATCCTGCGCTGACATCTGGTGATAAAGAATAAAGACCACCGCAATCAGCCCTTTTACGATTGCCGCATCGCTGTCACCCTGCAGGGTTATCGTGCCATCGTCAGACTGCGCCATCACAATCCACACCTGGCTTTGACAGCCCTGAATACTGTTCTCCGGGGTATGCGCCTCTTCACTAAGCGGCGGCAGACGCTGCCCCAGCTCAATGATGTAGAGATATTTCTCTTCCCAGTTTGCGCAACGCCCAAAGTTGCGCAGCAATTTCTCTTTATCCGGCAGTTCTGCCATTGTTCGCCTCTTTGTCAGCCCAGCAACTGGTGAATGCGTTTTAGTCCCGCCACCAGCCTGTCGATCTCTTCCATTGTGTTATACATCACCAGCGATGCGCGGCACATTGCCGGAACCTGGTAAAAGGCCATGAGCGGCATGGCGCAGTGGTGCCCGGTGCGCACGGCCACGCCGTAATTGTCGAGGAAGCTGCCCACGTCATAGGCGTGGTGTTGTCCCAGATTAAAGGCAATCACACCCTGTCGGTCAGCCGGCCCGTACAAGGTCAGGTCCGGCACGCTGGCCAGCTCCTGCAGCGCGTAATGCATCAGCAGCTGTTCGTACTCCTGAATGGCATCAAGGGCGATTCCGGAAACGTAAGACACCGCCGCCCCCAGCCCGATGATCCCGCCGGTGTTGGGCGTGCCCGCCTCAAAACGCCACGGCGCACGGGCGTAGGTGGTCCCTTCCGAGAGGCTAACGGTAGCGATCATTGACCCGCCCCCCTCCCACGGCGGCATCGCCTGCAGGATGTCCTCTTTCACATACAGCACGCCGATGCCGGTTGGGCCATAAAGCTTGTGTCCAGAGAACACGTAGAAGTCGCAGTCCAGCGCCTGGACATCCACCGCGTGGTGCATTACCGCCTGTGCACCGTCAATCAGCACTTTCGCCCCGGCCTGATGGGCCTTATCGACAATCTCCGCAACCGGGTTTTCAGTACCCAGAACGTTAGAGACCTGGGTGACCGCCACGAGCCGCGTTTTATCGTCCAGCAAGGCGTCAAGCTGCTCAAGCTGTAACGTTCCGTCGAGGTTCAACGGGATGACGCGTAATTGCGCGCCAACGCGCTCACACAGCATTTGCCACGGTACGATATTAGCGTGGTGCTCCATCTGGGTAATGATGATGTTATCCCCGGCATGGACCTGAGCGTTACCCCAACTGTTAGCGACGAGGTTAATCCCCTCGGTGGTGCCGCGCACAAACACCAGCTCTTCCGGCGATCGCGCATTGAGGAAGGCAGCCACCTGCGTGCGCACGTTCTCCATGCGCTGGGTGGCTTCCGCGCTCAGGGTATGGATCCCCCGATGTACTGCTGCATAACCGTGGCGGTAGAACTCGGCTTCCGCATCCACCACCTGATTCGGTTTCTGCGCGCTGGCCGCGCTGTCGAGATAAGCCAGCGGCAGACCGTTCACTTCACGGGTCAGAACCGGGAAATCTGCCCGTACTTTCTCTACGGGAAAACTCATGCTTCGCCTCCGGGCAGACGCTGACCAATACGGGCCAACACCTGCTGCTTCAGTACGCCATCATGCAGCGCTTCCGTAAGCTCCGCCGCAAAGGCATAGATAATCATTTTCTGCGCCGCCTGCTGGTCGATACCGCGGGAACGCAGGTAGAACATCTGTTCGTCGTCGATCCGCCCGACCGTGGCGCCGTGGCTGCATTTTACGTCGTCGGCGTAAATCTCCAGCTGCGGCTTCGTGTCGACCTCCGCCAGGCGTCCCAGCAGGAGATTGTTGTTGGTCATCTGCCCGTCAGTCTTGATGGCGTGTTGCGCGACGTTAATCAGACCATTAAATACCGCGCGTCCTTTATCGCTGACGATGGTTTTGTGCAGCTGGCGGCTGTTGCAGTAACCTTTGTTGTGCTCAAGCCACGTGCGCGTATCGCACACTTCTGATTTGACCGGCATCGCCAGGCTGTTGATACGCAGCGTGGTATTTTCACCGTTAAGCTGGGTACTGGTGTTATGGCGCAGCACCGCACCGCCGAGCAGGAAGCTATGGCTGTACGCCGCGGCATCCGGTCCCAGCAGGATATCGTTATGCGCGAAGTGGTGGCTATGGGGGTTCTCAAACGCCAGCTTAATGTGGTGGAGCTGCGCATTGGCGGCAACGTTCATCGTCAGACGCGACCCGGTAAAGTGGCGGGTGTCATTGAGACTCACGTAATGCTCAATCACCGTCGCGTCGGCCCCTTCGGCCAGTTCAAGATGGTGGCGATAGTGGGCGGTGTTGATTTCATCGCCCTCTACGCCCTGGGTGATATGCATCAGAAGCAACGGCCTGGCCGGACGCTGGTTACGCTTAACCTGGATATGCGTCACGCTGCGGGCGAGGCTCTCGGTCAAATGCAGGAAAACCTCCGGCTGAACCGGGGCACCCAGACTCTGGCGTTCGTCGTTAATCACAATCCCGTAACCGCTCTCCCGGGTGTCATCGCTCAGTTCAGGGTGATAAACGCCGTCGACAAAGACCAGCCGTACCGCATCCACGGTCAACGCCAGGGCATCTCGTCGCTCCGGACCGATCGCCGCCGGACGCGCCACAAACTCGCCGCTCAGCAGGCCATCGAGCGGGGTATATTTCCAGTTTTCATGTTTACGCGTCGGCAGGCCGAGGCGCAGCATCTGCTGCAGGTGCTGCTGCGCCAGCTCAGAGCGATTCCCCTGCGCCTCAAACAGCCGGTGCCACTGCTGGAGTGCATTACTGCTGTTCGGTAAGCCAGCCATAACCCTGCTCCTCCAGTTGTTTAACCAGCGTGAAATCACCGGATTTCACAATGCGTCCCTGGTAAAGCACGTGGACGTAATCCGGCTTGATGTAGTCGAGAATACGCTGGTAGTGAGTGACGATAATGAACGAACGCTTGCCGTCACGCAGGGCGTTCACCCCGTCAGCGACAATCTTCAGGGCGTCGATATCCAGACCGGAGTCGGTCTCATCCAGAATGCACAGCTGTGGCTCCAGCACCGCCATCTGCAGAATATCGTTACGCTTTTTCTCGCCACCGGAAAAACCAACGTTGACCGAACGGGTCAGCAGGTCTTCCGGCATTTTCAGCAGTTTGATCTTCTCTTCCATCAGATCCTGGAAGTCGAAGCGATCCAGGGCTTCCAGTCCGCGGTACTTGCGCACCGCATTCAGCGCCGTCTGAAGGAAGAACTGGTTGCTGACGCCCGGAATTTCGACCGGATACTGGAAGGCCATGAAGATACCTTCACCCGCGCGATCTTCCGGCGACATCTCCAGCAGATCTTTGCCGTTAAATTCGACCGAGCCGTGCGTCACTTCGTAATCTTCACGTCCCGCCAGCGTCGCTGAAAGCGTACTTTTCCCGGAGCCGTTAGGCCCCATGATGGCGTGAACTTCACCCGGTTTGACGTCAAAATTGAGGCCACGCAGGATCGCTTTATCTTCCACGCTAACCTGTAAATCTTTAATACGTAACATGTGCTTTCCCTTAACCGACGCTGTGTTCAAGACTGATGGCGAGGAGTTTTTGTGCTTCAACGGCGAATTCCAGCGGCAGTTCAGAGAACACGTCCTTACAGAAGCCGTTCACAATCATCGAAATGGCATCTTCTTCACTGATCCCGCGCTGCAGGCAGTAGAAGAGCTGATCTTCCCCAATACGCGACGTCGTCGCCTCATGCTCCAGCTGTGCTGAATTATTACGGCACTCGACGTACGGGAAGGTATGCGCTCCGCAGTCGGCCCCGATAAGCATCGAGTCACACTGGGTGAAGTTACGGGCGTTGGTCGCCGTTGGCATGATTTTCACCAGCCCGCGATAGCTGTTCTGGCTGTGCCCGGCGGAGATCCCTTTCGAGATGATGGTTGATTTGGTGTTTTTACCGATGTGGATCATCTTGGTGCCGGTATCGGCCTGCTGATGACCGCTGGTCAGCGCCACAGAATAAAACTCACCGATGGAGTTATCCCCGCGCAGAATGCAGCTCGGGTACTTCCAGGTAATGGCTGAGCCGGTTTCCGACTGCGTCCAGGACATTTTGCTGTTTTCACCTTCACACAGCGCACGCTTGGTGACGAAGTTCAGGATCCCACCGGTATTGCCGTCGCCGGGGAACCAGTTCTGCACCGTTGAGTATTTGACCTCAGCGTCTTTGTGAATAATGACTTCAACGACCGCCGCGTGCAGCTGATAGCTGTCGCGTACCGGGGCGGAGCACCCTTCGATATAGCTGACGTAGCTGCCTTCATCCGCCACCAGAATAGTGCGTTCGAACTGGCCGGTTTTTTCGGCGTTAATGCGGAAATAGGTGGAGAGCTCCATCGGACAGCGCACGCCTTTCGGCACGTAGATAAAGGTCCCGTCCGACGCCACCGCAGCGTTGAGCGCGGCGAAGAAGTTATCGTTACTCGGTACCACGGTGCCGATGTACTTTTTCACCAGCTCGGGATGATCATGAATCGCTTCGCCAAAGGAGCAGAAAATAATCCCCTGCTCCGCCAGCTTTTCACGATAGGTGGTCGCCACCGAAACGGAGTCAAAAATAGCGTCTACGGCGACCTCTTTCCCCTCGCGCACGGGGACGCCGAGCTGATTGAACGCCTCTTCCACCTCTTTACTGAGGAAGCTGTTCTCCGCACCGGTCTGCTGTACTGCACCGGGCTGCGAAGCGCACGTATCATCGCAGCTGCCGCAGGATGGCGCAGAGTAATAGCTGTAATCCTGATAATTCAGCTTGTCATAATGGGCTTTCAGCCAGTGCGGTTCTTCCATCTCCAGCCAGGCACGGTAAGCGCTCAGGCGGAACTCCAGCATCCACTCGGGTTCGTTGCGTTTGGCCGAGATGGCGCGCACGACATCTTCGTTGATGCCTTTCGCCAGCTCATCGGTCTGCAGCTGCGTGAAGAACCCTTCTTTATAATTAAGGTGCCCGCCGCTCCAGGTATTTACATCACTCGTTGCTTCAGTATTACGAGACATAGTACCGCCTATACCCCAAAGCTTTCGCCGCAGCCGCATTCGTTCTGGGCTTTCGGGTTATGAAATTTGAATAACTGGTTTAAACCTTCCCGTACATAATCCACTTCCGTGCCGTCGATAAACGGCATGGCCTGCAGCGCGACGTACAGCTTCGCACCGTCGGTTTCAAAGACCAGATCATCTTTTTCGGGTTCGGTGACAGTATCCAGCACGTAGCCAAAGCCCGCGCAGCCGGTCTGCTTAACGCCTAAACGTACGCCGAGGATCTCGGGCTTTTTCGCCACCAGCTCGTGGATATGCGCTGCCGCCGCAGGCGTGAGCGTCAAACCGCGCCAGGCAAAATCGGCAGGATTGAAGGTTTCTGAATGCAGTTCCATAGGTCCACCTCATCTGATTAGCCATCAGGGCATAACACCATGTTAGTGATAACGATTATCACTTCAACCCTCTGTCAGCAGGGGCATTCGGCTAAACCGCCCTTTTTGTCTACTTTTATTAAGCATAGACCCTGTCTGAAGATGCGGGCGAGATGGATGTAATTGTTCAATACTTTGAAAAATAATGGCTTATTTAATCAGCGAGAAAGCGCAAAACGGGGACGTAAAATATGCATCGGAAATGCCTATTTTTAAGATAGCTTTTGCTCTGGAAAGGAGAAAAAACAAAAAAAAAGGCCGCAAGGCCTCAGATAATCAGTGGTGAAATGAAACGCTAAATCCCTGCTCACGCCAGTGATCGAGCTGTTCCTGTTGACGGGGCGTTGGCGATGTTCCCGTCCAGACGAAGATTTTTTGCCCGGGGAACAGTTCAGGACGCGGCGAATCAATGGGTTCCGCCAGCACGTCAATATGCCAGCCTTTCTGGGCTAAACGCGCGGCTTCAAGCCAAAGATGTGTACGGTCATCGCATTCCCAGCCAATCAGCAGTGCGTCTTTACCCGCTTTCTTGCGCGATTCCGCGAGGCTTGCAATCGCAAATTCAATCAGGACACCGTCAAACAGACTCGCCATATGGCGTACGGTGTTTTGATCCTGATTCATTCGCTGACGGACGGGTGAAATGATGTTATCGATCAGCGCATCCATCGCGTGATCGCGGCGGAATTCACCGATTTTGGCGCGCAGCTTTGCCGGGCTGGCATAACGCAGAACGGTCATCATCTCTTCCTGGAAAGAAGCCCAGTTACCCTGAGTCATCACTTCCTTATTTTCCAGCAAGGATTTTACTTTTCCGACCGAAACGCCGCTTTTCATCAGGCGCTTGATCTCTTCGATACGCAGGATATCTTCGTCGTCAAACTGACGATGACCCCCTTCGCTTCGCTGCGGCTTCAACAATCCATAACGGCGCTGCCAGGCACGCAGCGTAACGGGGTTGATACCGCATCGTTCGGCCACTTCGCCGATACTGTAATAGGCCATTAACTCCCTCACGCTCAGAACTTCCATACCTAACTACACCAACCTTATCAGATTGTACAAACCATTTGTAGAATTCAGACCTCATTTTGCACGGGTGAATGGCCTGCAAGGCCATCCAGCTGTTAATACATTGTTGTACAAATCTTGCCTGCCGTACAGTCAAGTCTGCAGGTTTTTGTACAGCTTCGTCAGAAATCGTATTTTTTCTCTGGCCATGCGATAGCCGGGATACCGCCGTGTCGGGGGCTGGCAAAAAGATGCCCCTGGAACTGAGAAATGCCCGCAGACTCGAGCCACATCCACTCTTCCGCCTTCTCCACGCCCACCGCGCAAAATTGTATTTCCAGTGAGGCACAGCATTTGATTATCGCCTGAATAATGGCCTGCCGTGGGCCACTTTTATGCACGTTCGCGACCAGATCGCGATTAATCTTAATTCTGTCCGGCTGGAATTGCGCCAGGAGCTGCAACCCGGCAAAACCGGCACCGAAGTGATCGATGGTTACGCTGATACCCGCACTTTTTAGCTGTCTGACCGAATGCGTAAACTCATCGAAACGGGAAATGGCTTCACTTTCGGTAAACTCCACCACAATTTGCTCCGGCACAAAGCCATTTGCATCAATAGCGGTGAGCAGAAAGTCCACGGCATTGGGCACGTTGACCAGCGTCATAGGCAGCAGGTTGATGGATAAAGTCTGATCCTGTAACCCCAGCGCGCTGGCCATGGAGAGAGCCACCTGTTTGCTTTGCAAATCAGAAGCATGCACTTCTTCACGCGTGCGATTGGCGAAATACGCTCCCGGTGAGTCACCGGATGGAGTGCGCAGAAGCGCTTCCCAGGAGACAACCTGCTGCATGAAAGGATCGACGATAGGCTGAAACGCAAAGCTACAGTCCGCCCCTTTTGCCACGACTTCAGGCTGCGCAGATAAGCGCGTTTCTTCCGGGACGAAATCCCAGGAATCCGCAGGCGGCAGCTCAAAATAGTTGGCTTTCTCTGTGGCCTCGACAAAGGTGCGGAAAAACTGCAGCGCACGGTCGTTGTAGGTCAACTGGTAGCGGGTTGTGCCTTTATCAAGCACCTGCTGGAGCACCTCTTCCCTGTCGTACTGGCGCAAATCAAAGAGTTCCATACCCGCTTTACCGAAACGCCGTGAAGGCCCGTGATCGCGCATCAGCTCGACCACATTATGGTGGCGCGTATCAGAGCAGATCTGTTCGTAGATGGACGTTACGTTTTCCGCAGGCCCTTCAAGCAATTGAAAAAAATGTGTGCCGTTGAACAGCAAGATCCCCGTGACGCTGGATTGCCGGTTTTTACTATTTGCAGCAGCGACCATATTTTCCAGCGCTTTCACTGGCACGTCCTCGCAGATGTGACTGCGGTAAATGATGGTTGTAAGCATGCGAGTCCTGGGGGGTTAGGGTTTGACCACAAAAACATGTGGGGAGACTTCTTTTTATAGCACATTAATTGCCTGACAAATAATTTACATCTCAATCATTTACGACCGTTAATGGTGCATTTATGGGGCGCTGTACAACTTAACAGTGGCTCGTCAATTTGTACAATATATTCTGTAACGTTACCGTTTCATGAACAACACACAACAAATTGAAAAATATAAAATTTATAAAATATATCCTGATTTTATTAAAAATCTGTACATTTTTTATGTACAGATTTGGAAATTGTGTATACCTTAAATGTAACGTTACTGATTACAAAATTTTACAGGAGCGAAACATGCAGCAGAAAGGTTACGTCGCAGATTCCGCAGCAGCGATCGCACAGTACTTCGAAAAAGCCGCGCTTCCCACTCAACAGGAAACGCTGGGACAAGTTGTGGTTGAAATCCTGAGCGACGGGCGAAACCTTAATCGCAAATCGCTCTGTACCAAGCTGTTAAGCCGCCTCGAAAAAGCCGATGGCCCTGAAGAGGAAGAGCACTATCACATGCTGCTTGGTCTGCTCTTCGAACGGTAAGGTTATGAATAGCAGTGACGCAGATAAGCTGACTGACCAGTTGATTGGGGAAGCCGTTCTTTCTCTGTTGAAAGAGCACGGCCCGATCACCACTGAGGCTCTTGTACAGCGTCTGCGGGATATGAAAGTACATGAAAAGGATCCCCGGCGGCGGGAGACACTGGCGAAGGTGATTGCCGAACTCGGCTCAAACAGCTTCCCATTAAAACGTCGCAGAACCGCGCAAGGACGAATAACAAGAGAGGGACCTCTCAATGATAACCGAGACAATGTAGTGCCGTTATTTGGAAATGGAAAACCGTCCGATCCCAAAAAAATACATTGACTGCAATTTAACAGCTACGGTGAGAACAAATGAGACAAAATATTCAGCTTCAACCCGAATACCATTCTGCTTTTTTAGAAAGCGCGCTGTCGGAGTATTTCCGTCACGCAGGCGATCGTTTTGCTGAAGAGTCCGCTGTTTTTTCTACTGCAGTACGCTGTGTTCTGGCTTCCGAAGGCCATCTGTCAAATAAAGCCATCATTCTGTGGCTCATCCAGACGCTGGAAGCCACCCATGATGTTGTTCAGGCGGATGTTATTCGTAAGACGCTTGAAATCGTCGTGGGTTACACCATGGACGACCTTTAATTCCCAGCCGCTGCTCTCGTGTCATCGTCAAAACTGACGAACATTTGACGATGACACGCCCCCGCCCTCATAACACCCTGTAAAACAAGCACTTTAAATATGGCATGGTTTCTGCTTAATCCCTTTTACGGGACTGGGCTTACCAGTCATTTTGCTTCATTTCTTAACAGGTCTGTTATTGATGAAAAAAATCGCCAGCGTCTGCCCTTACTGTGGTGCAGGCTGCAAATTAAACCTTGTTGTTGAAAATAACCGTATCCTCCGCGCCGAAGCGGCAGAGGGGGTCACAAACCAGGGGACCTTGTGCCTGAAAGGATTTTACGGCTGGGACTTCCTCAACGACACCCGTCTGCTCACTCCCCGCCTGACCCAACCGATGATCCGTTATCGTAAGGGAGAGGCATTCACCCCCGTGACCTGGGAAGAGGCTATCCGCTACACCGCCCACAAGCTCAGCAGTATCAAAGCGCAATTCGGTCCGCGCGCGATCATGACCACCGGTTCATCACGCGGCACCGGTAATGAAACCAACTACGTGATGCAAAAATTTGCCCGTGCGGTGTTGAACACGAACAACGTAGACTGCTGCGCGCGCGTTTGTCACGGCCCTTCCGTGGCCGGTTTACAGGAGACACTTGGCAACGGCGCAATGAGTAATTCAATCAACGATATTGAAAACTCAAAATGTCTGCTGGTATTTGGCTACAACTGCGCAGACTCCCACCCTATCGTCGCCCGTCGCGTGCTGAAAGCCCGGGAAAACGGTGCAAAAATCATCGTCTGCGATCCGCGCCGCATCGAAACGGCACGCATTGCCGACCAGCATCTGCAGTTGAAAAACGGCAGTAACATGGCGCTGGTCAACGCTTTTGGCTATGTGCTGCTGGAAGAGGAGCTGTACGACAAAAACTACGTCGCACGCTTTACTGAAGGGCTTGAAGCCTATCGGCAGACGGTCAAAGAGTATGCCCCAGAGCGGGTTGAACACCTCACCGGCATTCCCGCCAGTGATGTTCGTCAGGCAATGCGTACGTTCGCGGCGGCCCCTTCCGCCACCGTGATGTGGGGAATGGGCGTGACCCAGTTTGGTCAGGCTGTGGATGTGGTTAAAGGACTTTCCAGCCTGGCGTTGCTGACCGGCAACCTCGGCCGTCCTGCCGTCGGCGTCGGTCCCGTGCGTGGACAAAACAATGTTCAGGGTGCCTGTGACATGGGCGTGCTGCCGAATATGTTCCCCGGCTATCAGGATGTGACCGATCCCGCCGTCAGACAGAAGTTCGCCGATGCCTGGGGAATTGACGTCAACAAAATGGACGATCGCGTCGGGACGCGCATTACCGAAGTGCCTCACCTGGCGCTGGAAGGCAAGGTTAAAGCCTATTACATCATGGGGGAAGATCCGCTCCAGACGGAAGCCGATCTCGGCCTGGTCCGCAGCGGTTTTGACGCTCTCGATTTTGTCGTGGTTCAGGACATCTTTATGACCAAAACGGCGGAAGTGGCTGACGTGCTGCTCCCTGCCACCTCCTGGGGGGAACACGGCGGCGTCTTTACCTGTGCCGACCGGGGGTTCCAGCGTTTTGGCCAGGCCATTCAGGCCAGCGGCAACGTTAAGCGTGACTGGGAGATCATCAGCCTGCTCGCCACCGAAATGGGCTATCCGATGCACTACGACGATAACCAGCAGATCTGGGACGAGATGCGCGCGTTGTGCCCTCTTTTCTATGGCGTGACCTATGAAAAAATGGGCGAAATGGGCCACGTGCAGTGGCCGTGCCCGACGCTGGATCATCCGGGAACGCCATACCTGTACAAAGACAATCAGTTCGACACCCCAACCGGCAAGGGGCAGCTCTTTGCTGCACCGTGGCGCGCACCGGCAGAAACCCCTGATGATGACTACCCTCTTGTGCTCTGCACGGTGCGTGAAGTGGGACATTATTCCTGCCGATCAATGACCGGGAACTGCGCCGCGCTGCAAAGCCTGGCCGACGAACCTGGCCGGGTACAGATGCATCCAGCCGATGCGGATAAGCTGGGCATCCGTGACGGCCAACTGGTGTGGGTTCGTTCACGCAGGGGCAAGGTCATCACCCGCGCCAGCATCAGTGAGCGTATCAACGCCGGTGCGGTCTATATGACCTACCAGTGGTGGATTGGCGCCTGCAACGAGTTAACGCAGGACAACCTTGACCCTGTCTCTAAAACGCCGGAAACCAAGTACTGCGCGGTAACGCTGGAAGCCATTGAGGACCAGCGCTGGGCGGAGGATTTTGCGGCGTCGTCTTACCAGACGATGAAAACGCGGTTGATTAATGCCGTGAACGTGTAAGGAAAAAGAGGCTTAACGGTTTTGTAATTTGTAGAATCAGGGGCGCGATAATGAATGACACTATTGCGCCCCTGGTATGTTATTGGGAATACTGGTTAACCATGATGGTGAGTCAGATAGTCTCGCAACCGGTTTCCAGGGGTATTCTTCTCCACCATCCTGTGAATCAAAGCCACCAGCTCAAAATCACTGCGCAGGTTGAATTTTTGCATCAGCAAATATTTATGGGTAAAAATAGTTTTATCACTTGTTTTAAGCTTATTCGCGATCTGCCCTACCGATAATCCTTTGTAAAAACTTACCATAACGCGAATTTGCTGTGGCGATAATATTTTATGCTGGCATTCGCTGCAGCTTCTCTTCCTCCAGTGAAAACTTGAGAGCTGTGTGCGGTACCATGCGATAAACAGCGCCTCGGTGATCCTGTCCAGCGACGCGCGGCGCGAGATAAAAATCATATCCTGAAAACAGGACGGATATGTCGAGAAACGGTGTTCATCATCCACCAGCCCAACCACAATTCCTTTTTTCCGCGCCTGTAATTCGGGATAACAGGTCAGGGTTTCCCCCTGACATAAAGAGAGAAAAATAATATCGGCGGCACTGACATTTTCATGAGAAAGTTCGCCGTCAAAGTGAAGCAGATGTTTGAAATTATGAAAGAAGAAATCCTCAAGAAAACACTGCAATCCCGCTCTGAAAAATGCGTCGGTCTCTTTAATCACAATATTCAGCATATCAGTTGTACTGCATCGTCATGACCACGACGGCACTGATGCTCCCCGGCGTCGCACCGCCGGTGAAGGATCTGACCGATGCCAGCATGGCTATCGTTGCCGTTCTGTCTGCTGAAACAGGTTGAGTGAGGCTTGCACCCGTTCCTTTCAGCACGCCTGTCGCGGCCTCACTCATCGCAATCGCAACGTGCGTGGCCGAACCGCTGTTCATGTAATAATCCGCTCCCGCATCCGGATCGGGAGTGCCGGTAAAGGAGACCGTCACGCTGCGCGTCCCCGTCGGGCACTGGGTAAATAACAGGTTAAAGGGCACAGGATCGGATGAAGATCCCGGCGTAGCCATATTTGATGCCTGTATATTGCCAAGATTAATATTCAGACTGGCATTCCCTCCATTGAATATACACGGAGCGGCAATAATATTGCCGGTAACGCTGACATTAACGCTGTCCGCCGCAAAGATATTGCTGCTTATTACTGTGGCGGCGAGCGCGGCCGTGCGCAAAATATTCATCGCTTTATCCATCACTGATACGTCAAATTTAAGGTCGCAGAGGCATTGGCCGTGCCGGGCTCAACCGTCGTTTTTGTCTGGTAATAACGCGCCGTTAACGGAAATGTCTGCTGACCGCCCGCGGCAACGGTTAACGGCAGGCGCGTATTTAACGCCAGCGGCGTGCCGTTATAGAGCAACTGAACGCCAACCCCTTTCGCCGTGCCGGTATTCTCTTGCCCCGTAAGTGCCAGCACGCTCGTCGTCGCAACGTCCGGGTTCTGAATACCGCTGATCGAAACATTCACGTTGGCGCCAGGATCGCAGTTAAGTCCAAGATTTTGCGTATTCCGGGCGCCCGCCGGTGTGGTGCCCACCGTCGAGCCAAACGTCGCCGCAGAAATATCGCCGATAGGGAACGTCAGCTGCGGGGTGGTGATGCTGCAGGCCAGCACGTTAACCGTTCCCCCCAGCAGCGTGGTCGTCAGAGCATCACGGTAAATGCCATCGCTCCCCTGCAGCATCACCACGCCCAGTACTCCCGGCGTGAGTGAACCTGACGCGACCGGTCCGGTCACGATAAGTTCTATTTTACCGCCCCACCATTCGACATAGCTGGCCTGCGCGGTATAGGAAAAGGTATTGGTCGGATTTTCAAAATACCCCCCTGATGAAAAGCGAATACCAATTCCACTCACGTTTGTGTCATAGACGTGATTTCCGAAAGCGCTCTGGGTTGCATTCAGATATCGCATGCTAAATCCCAGCATTACCGGACTCGTGCATCCCGTTAAATAGGCGCTGGTGATTGTCGCATTACGCGAAAATAAAACGGTACCAACGGCCACATCGCGCTGCACCGTAATGGTGCCGATGGACAACGTAGATTCCTGGGGCGTAATCGTCGTGCAGGTGCCTGCATGGGCACTGCTCCAGCCTGCTGCGATACACAGCAGACATATCATCGTAATTAAGCGCATTTTAAAAAACCCTAAAGACAAGTGACGTTGAGTTCGGTAATTCCGCCTGCCGATGATGGCGGAGGGAGGACGAACGGTGCGCGGCATTGCCGGTCGCTTTCCGTACCCCAGGTAACAACGACCGTTCCCCGCGCATCCAGACCGGTGAGATAGACCTGTCCTTTATCGCCAACGATAACGCTGCTGTTATCGACACCGTTCAGGCTCGCCATTGCACCGAAGGGAACAAAATGGCCGTTATGCGTTAAGTTAAACAACACCCGGCGCCCCACCTTCGCCTGATAATCAGCCACCACGATCGCGCCACGCGTCGGGGTCACTGTGCGGGTATTAATCTCCAGCTCAACATCATCCGGCATACTTTCCGGAGCAAGGGCGATCTCATTTTTACGGTAAACGGAGAGATTACTGACCACCGTATAGCCCCGGTAATCCGTTTTGACTCCCGCCTGATTACGGATATCAACATCGTGCGCACCCGGGGCGCTAACCAGCACATTGGTCTCACCGAGAGGCTGTGAGAAGGTGATCCCTTCCCGGTGAGCGAGAACGCCTCCCTGCAGGCCATAGTTAAGGCGCTCGCTGTTTTTGTCGTAGCTGTAGCCCGCCGTCAGTTCAGCGTAGGTTCCTTTATAATCACCATTCAGGTTGCCCGTGTAGCCCACGCCATCCGACCCGTACCCCTGCTGCACGTTCCAGTTCAGCGCATGGTTTTCCAGCGCCACCCCGTTCAGACCAATGTTGTGTGTGGTGCCGTTATGCTGACTGGCGCTCACGCCATAGTTAGCCCAGGTTTGCGGCAAAAATTTCTCAAGGGGAATACTGACGTTGAAAGCCACGAGCCGATCGCTGTCGTATCGTTTATTACCATCATAAGAACCCGCACTGCCGTTTTTACTGTAAGTCCAGGTCAGTCCGTAACTGATGTTGTGCCAGTAGTTGTTGTAACCCAGGCTGTATGACGCCATCGTTTTACCCGAATTCCAGTAGTCTTCACGGGCCGCGCTCAGGGTCAGCGAACCCAGATTGCTGCCCAACGTCTGGCTCATCGTCAGTTCGGCCCGGTTGCGAAGCCGGTCCTGAAGCGCAGCGCTGTCACCCCAGGAATCGAGGATCTCCTGCATGCCGTAGTAACCGCGGGTCGAGTAGCGGTAGCCTGCAATCGAAAACTGGGTTCCGGTTCCCACAAAGTTCTTGCTGTAACGCGCGCGCCAGGATTGCCCGTTGGATTTTTTGCCGTCCTGCGGGGTGGACCAGGCCTGGGTCACGTCCGCAGAAATCGCACCCAAATCGCCCATGTTTTTCCCGAGCCCGGCTGCGACAGACTGGTATTTGCTCGACGCCTGCAACCCACCGTAGAGCGTGACGCCCCGCGAAAGACCATAGATCCCGGTGATTTGCCCAAACGGCGTCTTATCAACGTTATGGTTATAAGAGCGGTACTGGCCCCCGGTCAGCGCATATTTCAGGCGCCCCTCGCGTTGTAATACCGGCAACGAGGCATACGGTAGAGTGAAATGTTGCTCACTGCCGTCAGCTTCCTTAATGGTGACATCCAGATCGCCCGCGCCGCCCGTGGGGTACATATCCGTAATTTCAAATGCACCAGGCGCAACATAGGTCTGATAAATCTGATAGCCATTTTGCCGCACCACCACCTGGGCATTGGTCCGCGCGATACCGCGAACCACGGGTGCATAGCCTTTCAGCGAATCCGGCAGCATGTCGTCGTCGGAAGCCAGTTGTCCGCCGCGAAACGGCATACTGTCGAACACGTCTGCGGGCGCGGCGCTATCGCCCAGGGTGAGCTGTGCGTTGAGCGGGATAATGGCCCGCTGTGCGTAGGTGTAGACGGTATCCCACGTGTCCTGGCCCGTCTCATCCCGCGACCAGGTGGTGTAGTTGCGCAGCCGCCACGGCCCAACGTTAATGCCCGGGCGTAAGTTGGCGTATTGACTGTTACTGTTCTTATTGCCGGCCTGTTTTGCCCGGCTGTTCGCCCCGCTCAGGCTGTAGTTGAGCATCGCGGCGGTGATCCCTTCATCCCATTGTTCCGGCGAAACATACCCTCGTGCAGGCAGATCGATCGCGGCCTGAGGAATACTGATGACCAGCCGCTGCGCGCCGAACTGAAAATCGGTACTGGCATGCGGGATTGCCTGCAGGTTGACACAGGATGTCGTTTCGCTCGTCAGGCCGGGGAACAGTGCGGTTTTGACGCCCCAGCTTTTTAGCTGTGCAATACTCAGGCAAGGCCGCAGGCTGTCATTTCCCTTCTCATCGTTTCCTGCAATAAAATCAATATCCCCCGTCTCAATAAGCTGGTCGTCAAGAATGATATCAACATGGTATTTCCCTGGTGCCTGCGAACCGGATTCAAACGCAGATAAATCGGCTTTTGCCATCCCGGGATTATCCAGCTCCACCAGCTCGGCGTTAAAGGTTTCCCGGGCATGCGCCACAGATACAGCATGCGTCAGCGCGAAGGTGATATAAACAGCCAGACGCGCGGGTTGCATTTTTATATTTTTCGTTGCCATCATCATAAACCTGACCCACTAATGAGAGCGCCCGTTTTTCAACTATTAAAAACTGGCCTGGTGTCTTATTCCCGGGCTGCCATAATCGTTAATCACGCTGAACTGAATCTGATTGCCAGAAATGCCGGGCGGTAAGCTAAATGCAGCCACTGCGCCCGGCGCCACCCAGGAGGCCTCCTCCAGTTTTTTACCCCCGACGTTTATGTCATTAAAGTTAATGACATAGGGTGTAGGATTAGAGACCTGAATTTTATTTCCGCTGCGGTACCAGGCTAATTTATTTACCTGATCCTCCGGCGTTGACGCCTTCAGCTTTTCCGGACGATAAATAAGCTTGATGCGTGTCTTCACGGCAATCTGCAATGAATTAGCCTGTTTCGTGGCTGACGGTATCGCTTTAATGTTCAGCCAGAACAGACTTTCCTTATCTTGCGGCAACGAGCCGGTGAGCAAAATACGTTCAATATTCTGCTGACCACCGTTAAGCCTGTAGAGCGGTGGGGTGATGATAAAAGGCGCTTTATTAGCATTACCTTCTGGCATCTCAATCCAGGACTGGATTAAGTAAGGGGCTTCATCCGCATTATTGATGCTGATGGAGGCTTCTTTTTTTCCACCATCAAAAATAACGCGGGTACCGCCAATAATAACCCCGGCAGAAGCCTGTGACAGCGACGCCATAATAACAGCCGCGCTCAGCAGGGCTTTGCTAATAACATTCATTTTGAACCTCTTGATACAAGGGGGCAATGACTGCCCCCACACAACACCTTGCGGAGCGGACTTTTTGCTGCTGAGTAATTAGTTATAAACAACAGAGAAGTTAGCGACGGAGTTTGCAGGACCGGATGTTACCGCTGCTGCCGTTGAAATATACTGCGCATAGAAATCCAACGTATTGTCAGCACTGCTGCTTAACGAATAGTTGTAGCTATTGCTGCTATGCAGCGGCAGGTCGACTTTATCAGCAGTCATCAAATTGATGGCAACCCCGGTTGCGGCACCGGCGACGGACGTATCAATCGCCAGCAGATCCGTATTGGTCATATCGGGCGTGCCGTCAAAACGGACTTTGGCACTGGTCACGGTTACCGGGCAATTCTTCAGAATAATATTGAATTTCGTTGCCGCCGTTCTTGAACCGGTGGTTGGAAATTCTGTTTTATAATAATCACCTAATACCACCACCTGGTTTTGAGAGGCCACCGCAACATCGCAGGCTGAATCCAGGATGTTGCCATTAAAGTTTACGGTGCCCGCAGCCGCAAAGGCATTGCCCATCATTAAGGCGGAACCTGCCGCTACCATTGCTAAAATAATATTCTTTTTCATAATCATCATGTTCCTGTTTACTGGATAACTTTATTTATTATTGAAATTCACGTAGCAGAAAGCCGATAAAAGAACCAGTTAACATTCTTTTATTTCCCAATCGATGGCATAAGGTCTTTCTGACTGACTGGATAAAATTTATATAATCATTTTCCTGAAAACAACTTTTTGATGGTCTAGCTGTAGACTGTGATTTAACGAAAAAACAACATTTATCACAGCAGAAAATTATCGAATAGTGAGCGAGTCTAATTGTAGACCCGACACACTTTCTCCTGTGATTCAGAACGTTAGACTCCTGAGATCCCCCGGTCTACTTTTAGACCTGCGGGGAATATTCCCTGAGTTCTTCATTTTTAAGATAATTCCCTTCGCAGATCAAAAATTGATCATACAAAGCGTCGCTGTGAGGTATCTTATGAATACGCGTTTAACCACCCAACTGAATAATCACCAGTCCTCAGTTCTGGATTTAAAACCGTTCGCCCATATAGACACGCTGATTAAACATGTTTTGCCTGTGGCCAACAGAATGATCATCGGCCGTGGCGAAACGGTACATTATTATAAAGATGATATTCGGCAATGCTTTCTGCTTCTCCAGGGGAGCGTGGCGCTTCATCGGCGCGGCGACGGCATTGTTTTAAACTCTGAATCTACTCCTTTTATTCTCGGTGTCAGCAGTCAGTTTTCCTCTGAGCACCTGTATGTCCGGGCGCTGGAGACCGCAGAGATCGCCCGCGTGCCGCTGGAGAGCTTCAATCAAATTGTGTCGCAACATAATTTATGGGAGCACTTTTCTAAGCTGCTTATTTATACCGCCTCGCGGGTCTACGAACACTGCGCGCAAATATCGCAAATGTCGGCCTACGATATTATCCGCTTCCAGCTTGTAGAACTGATGCAGGAACCCGACGCAATCCGGTTAAATACGACGGCGGCAGCCTACATCAAAAGCCGGACCTATCTTTCGCGCAGCGGAATTATGCGTATCCTCTCGGAACTGCGCACCGGGAAGTACATCACCATGGAGCGTGGCGTGTTGCTCGACATTCATCATCTGCCACGAAAATATTGACCGCCGCCGTGCCGCCAGAGACGATAGACGCTATACTTAGCCAGGTTTATTTAAAGGTTAGCAGCGACCATGTCCCTTCCAGAAACGCCTCAACGTGGCTCACCCTACGCGCAAGAGCTTATTTCTCACTTACTGCCTGACTGTACGACACGACAAACCGCTCGCGGCGAGCGACTTGACCTTCAGATCGATGGTCAGGGAATGTGCTATTTAATTCTTGAGGGGACGGTCGCTATCTACAGAAGAAGCGACGATATGATGCTCTCCACGGCCCGCAGTCCCGCCCTCTTCGGCCTCGCTAATCTGACCGACATTTATTTTAATGACTACCTCAAGACCGTAAGCCCTTGCCTGATAGGCACGCTCACCGCCGAGCGGGTTAATGACATCATCAAAGAAAAGTCCTTGTGGGGGCTGCTTTCAAAACAGCTCATGTTTGTTTATAGCCGTCTTTATAACAACGTGATGCCTCAGGGGGCACCGACGGCGTATGAGATGATTCGCCAGCAGCTCATAAAGCTGATGGAGGAAGATGAGAGCTATCGCGGCAGCGTGACGGCGGAAAGGTATATCAGGGAGAAAACCCAGCTCTCCCGAAGCGGGGTCATGCGCATTCTGGCCGATTTAAAAACCGGCGGGTTTATCGAAATGGAAGAAGGCCGTCTCCTTAAAATCAACAAACTTCCTGCCAGATACTGAATGTCAGGCACAAAAAAGGCCGCAATTGCGGCCTTTTCAACAACACTCACTCAATGGACGTGAACGCCCAACCGCCAGGCAAAGTAGATCTCTTCTTTCAATTCATTCGAAGAGAGCGCCAGCAAATCTGTAAATTCCAGCTCAAGCTGTTTCAGCTTTTTCAGGTACTGCGCCGGAGACAGGTTGCTCTTATCGCGACGTAAATATTCAATTGCCAGCTGTGTTGGGGTTATTTCAGTATCCATGATGTCCTCGCTTATGTACAAATCCTGACCAGTATATCACAACCTGCTGGCTAGTTTTTGACCAAAGGCAATTCATCTGAAAACTTTACACGACCGCCGTCGTCAGACGCGACGAGCAGCAGAGGCGATCCTGCTCATCGAGGATATCAATCTGCCACACCTGATGCCGACTGCCGGCATGGAGCGCGCGGCAAATACCCCGTACGCGTCCGCTGCGCACTGAGCGAATGTGGTTGGCATTCACCTCAAGCCCGACCACCTTCTGCTCACCTTCGGTGCAGAGATACCCAGCAACCGAGCCCAGCGTTTCGGCCAGCACGACGGACGCACCGCCGTGCAATAAACCAAACGGCTGATGAGTCCGATGATCGACAGGCATTGTGGCCTCAATATCGTCGTCGCCAATGCGGGTAAACTGGATATCCAGCAGCCCCACCATATTCCCCTCGCCCATGGCATTCAGCGCCTGCAGCGTGACGGCACGTTTCCAGATCATCCAATTATCTCCAGTAAAGCCTGTAATGGGTGGCGTACGCCGTTACCTTCTACCCGTTTCACCTGGCTGCGGCAGGAGTAGCCCGTCGCCAGACAGCGGTTTCGCGGCAAACGCTGCATGGCCTGGTGCCAGGACAGCTCATAGATGCCGAGCGAACTGGCGTGGTTTTTCACTTCATGACCGTACGTACCGGCCATCCCACAGCAGCCCACGTTAACGCTCTCCAGCTTCGCCCCGAACCGGGCAAAAATGGATGCCCACTGCGCCGGAGCGCCGGGCAGCGCCGTCACTTCCGTGCAGTGGCCGAACAGATACCACGGTTCACCGCTGACATCCTGAACCGCGCGCGCTTCCAGGGCTGACGGCAGCCACTCATGCACCAGCATGACGTGGAATTCGCCGCGCTTATCACCCAGCGTCTGTTTATATTCATCGCGATAGCAAAGCACCAGCGCCGGATCGACGCCGACCATGGGTATACCCAGTTGCGCCACACGGTTTAAGAAGTCAGCGGTTTTCCGCGCGGTCTTCGCAAAACGCGTCAGGAAGCCTTTAATGTGCTGCGCCTTGCCGTTGGGCGAGAACGGCAGAACCACGGGCTGATACCCCAGTTTTTCGGTCAGGCGGATGAAGTCCGCGACCACCTGGGCGTCGTAGTAGCTGGTGAACGGATCCTGCACCACCAGCACGACATTCGCTTTTTGCTCGGGGGTGAGCGCCTCAAGCTGTTCCAGGGTCATGTTTGCCGAGCGGTGCCCGACAAGCTGGCGCTGCAGAGACGGCACCGACAGCAGCGGCAGATCGACCATACCGATATGCTTTTCGGAGAGCTTGCGCACCAGCGGCTGGTTGATAAAGAAGTTAAAGGTCTTAGGCGCGCGCGCCATCAGCGGTGCGTAACTTTCCACGGTTGCCACCAGATGGTCTCGCACCGGGCGCAGATAGCGCGTGTGGTAGAGCTGCAGGAAGCGCGAGCGGAACTCCGGCACATCGATCTTAATCGGGCATTGCGTCGAGCAGGCTTTACAGGCCAGACAGCCGGACATCGCCTCTTTCACCTCATGGGAGAAATCATACTCGCCCTTACTGGCATGCCAGCTATTGCGGGTGCGCTCAATCAGCGAGCGCAGGCTGGCCCGTTTTTCCGGTATCTGCTGCTCCAGCCTGAGCGGATCAACGCCGCGATCGGCCAGCAGGCGCAGCCATTCGCGCACCAGGGTCGCCCGCCCTTTCGGAGAATGGATACGGTTGCTGGTGATTTTCATCGACGGACACATCGGGCTTTTCACATCGAAGTTAAAGCACAGGCCGTTGCCGTTACACTCCATCGCGCCGCGCCAGGAGGATCGCACCGCAATCGGGATCTGCCTGTCGTAGGTACCGCGCTTGACGGCATCCACCTGCAGCATTGGCGCATCCACGCCTTCAGGCGGGCAGATCTTTCCGGGATTGAGGCGGTTATGCGGGTCGAAGGCCGCTTTGACCTTGCGTAATTCCGCATAGAGCTGTTCCCCGAAGAAGGCCGGGCTGTATTCCGCGCGGAACCCTTTCCCGTGCTCCCCCCACAGCAGACCGCCATATTTGGCGGTCAAGGCCACCACATCGTCAGAGATCTGCTTCATCAGGATCTCCTGCTGCGGGTCGCACATGTCCAGCGCCGGGCGCACGTGCAGCACCCCGGCATCGACGTGGCCGAACATGCCGTAGCTCAGGCCGTGGCTGTCCAGCAACGCGCGAAACTCAACGATATAATCCGCCAGATGCTCAGGCGGCACGCAGGTGTCTTCGGCAAACGGAATCGGCTTCGCTGCGCCTTTTGCATTGCCGAGCAGGCCCACGGCTTTTTTACGCATCGCATAGATACGCTCAATACCGGCCAGATCGTTACAGAGCTGCCAGCCAATCACGCCGCCTTCACCCTGCGCAATGAGATCATCCAGACGCTGGCAGAGCGTCGTCACCTGGCTCTCAATCAGTTCCGCGTCATCGCCAGCAAACTCCACGATATTGAGACCCAGCATCTCTTTATCCGGCACGTCGGTAATCAACTCCCGCACGGAGTGCCAGACAATGTCCTCCCGCGCCAGATTCAGCACTTTAGAGTCGACGGTTTCTACCGACAGCGCCTGCGCCTCAACCATAAACGGTGCATTACGCAGCGCGGAGTCGAAGGAGTCATATTTGACGTTCACCAGACGACGCACCTTCGGTAAACGGGTGATATCCAGCCGCGCCTCGGTGATAAACGCCAGCGTGCCTTCAGAGCCGGTCAACACCCGGGTTAAATCGAACTGCGTCAGATCGTCGTTAAAGACGTGACGCAAGTCGTAGCCCGTTAAGAAGCGGTTCAGTTTGGGGAATTTATCGAGGATCAGCTGGCGGTTGTCACGACAGCGCTCCAGCACCGTGCGATAAACACGCCCGATGGTGGTGTTGTCTTTACCCAGCGTTTCCGCCAGTTCGACCGGCATCGGCTGGGTATCAAGAATATCGCCACCCAGCAGAACCGCACGCACGCCCAGCACGTGATCGGAGGTTTTTCCGTAGACCAGCGACCCCTGACCGGACGCATCGGTATTGATCATGCCCCCAAGGGTCGCACGGTTACTGGTGGAGAGTTCCGGCGCGAAGAAGTAACCGTAAGGCTTGAGATACTGATTTAGCTGATCTTTGATGACGCCCGCTTCAACCCGCACCCATCCCTCTTCAGGATTGATCTCAATGATGCGGTTCATATAGCGCGACATGTCAATAATAATGCCCTGGTTCAGCGCCTGACCATTGGTCCCGGTGCCGCCGCCACGCGGCGTAAAGACCAGAGAGGCGAACCGCTCTTGCGTGGCCAGCCGGGCAATCAGCGCCACGTCGGCGGTTGAACGAGGGAAAACGACGGCATCGGGAAGAAGCTGGTAGATACTGTTATCGGTGGCCATCGTCAGCCTGTCGGCATAGTTCGTGGCGGTATCACCTGTAAAACCCTGTTGCTCCAGTGCCTGCAAAAAATTAAGCACCAGTTGAACGACGCCAGGTGCCTGAGAAATCTGTGGGATCATTACTGTCGACCCTAATTAGAGTAATGTGAAATCGTTTGCGTTGTGTCTGGAAAGTTTTATCACATTTTTTTCTTATGTGCTTCGTAGAATTACGGGCAAAATCCGCCTGTCAAAAACCGCTGAGATCATTAATGATTAGAGAGACGCGGTTTTCCGTTCCCGCCAGCCATACTGGCGTTCTTTTAAGGAAAGTTTTATTTATGGTCAATGTTCGCCAGCCCAGGGATGTTGCGCAAATTTTGCTGTCGGTGCTGTTCCTGGCCCTCATGATTATTGCCTGCTTGTGGATCGTTCAACCCTTTATTCTCGGCTTCGCCTGGGCCGGAACCGTTGTGGTGGCTACCTGGCCTTTGCTGCTGCGTTTGCAGAAACTGCTGTTCGGCCGTCGCGGTCTCGCCGTACTGGTGATGACGCTACTGTTGTTCCTGCTGTTTATTATTCCGATTGCCTTGCTGGTTAATAGCCTGGTGGACTCTAGTGGTCCGGTGATTCGTGCCGTTACCAGTGGCGATTTGACGCTGCCGGATCTCGCCTGGCTGAACAGCATCCCTGTTGTGGGTGCCAAACTCTATAGCGGCTGGCACAGCCTGCTGGAGATGGGCGGCAGCGCGCTGATGGCGAAAGTGCGTCCGTATATTGGCACCACCACCACCTGGTTTGTGGGTCAGGCGGCCCATATTGGTCGCTTTATGATGCACTGTACCCTGATGCTGCTGTTCAGCGCCCTGCTCTACTGGCGCGGCGAGCAGGTGGCGTTAGGCGTGCGTCACTTTGCCACCCGACTGGCGGGCAAACGCGGCGATGCCGCCGTGCTGCTGGCGGCACAGGCCGTGCGCGCCGTGGCGCTTGGCGTGGTGGTAACGGCCCTGGTACAGGCGGTGCTGGGCGGTATCGGCCTGGCGATTTCCGGCGTACCGTACGCGACCGTCTTTACCGTTGTCATGCTGATGACCTGTCTTGCGCAACTGGGCCCCTTACTGGTGCTGGTTCCCAGCATTATCTGGCTTTACTGGACAGGTGACACCACGTGGGGAACGGTTCTGCTGGTGTGGAGCTGCGTGGTCGGCACCATGGATAACGTGATTCGCCCCATCCTCATCCGCATGGGCGCAGACCTGCCGCTGATTCTGATCCTCTCCGGGGTGATCGGTGGGTTGATTGCCTTCGGAATGATTGGCCTGTTTATTGGCCCGGTACTGCTCGCAGTGACCTGGCGTCTGTTCTCCGCCTGGGTGCATGAAATTCCACCGCCGGAAACTGACCCGGACGTGATTCTGGGCGAACTGGAAGAGCTGGAAGAGAAGAACACGCATTAAGTTTTGTTGCCGGGTGGCGCTAACGCTTACCCGGCCTACATTCTTCCCCATAATACTTAAACGCTGCTAAAGTATTTATTCGTTGTACACTGGTCAGACCCGCCCTTTCAACAGTAAGTCTGCTATAAACCTCAAGAAATCTTTACTTCTCTTTAACTATTGAGACGAATCTGATCGACGCTAAAAGCGCACATGCCTACTATTAGCTCACGGTTATAGATCAACACCTTGATTTATAAGCATGGAAATCCCCTGAGTGAAACAACGAATTGCTGTGTGTAGTCTTTGCCCATCTCCCACGATGGGCTTTTTTTTATCCTGACTACGCGCGTGTCACTTCACAGGTACTGATCATCCGCCATTCAGCAGGTACAACTCGCGTCTCCCCGGTGACGTTGACCGACACGATCTCACGGATGTCCGCCGACGATGGGCCAATCTGCAGTTCAAACTCACCCGGCTCAACAATGCGCTTGCCATCACGACGGGTGAAGTTAAACATCTCCACCGGCAGCGTAAAGTTCAGCGTGGCGGTCTCCCCCGGCGAGAGCGTGACGCGGTGGAAGGCCTTCAGCTCCTGGAGCGGTCGTACCTGCGTGGCGACCTTATCCCTGACGTAAACCTGCACCACTTCGCTGCCGCTGCGTTCGCCGTTATTGGTGACATCCAGACTGATGACCACCTCGCCGTCGACTGGCACGCTCGCTGCCGCTACCTTCGCGGCTCCCCAGCTAAATTGCGTCCAGCCGAGACCGAAACCAAACGGATAACGTGCACCGAAGTGGAACGCGAACGGCGTCCCGCCGCTTTTCAGCTTGTGATTATAGTAGTACGGCATCGCGCCGGCGCTTTTCGGCACGCTCACCACCAGGCGCCCCTGCGGCTCGGCGCGACCGGTTAGCACGTCCGCAATCGCCCAGCCACCTTCCTGCCCTGGCGCCCATGCCATCATCAACGCCGCGACCTTATCCTCCAGCCCCTGCAGGTTGTAGGGACGCCCGCCGGTCATGACAACGATGACCGGTTTTCCGGTTGCCACCAGCGCGTCCAGTAGCTGTTGCTGCACGCCGGGCAGGTTTAGCGAGTCGGTATCGGAGCCTTCCCCTACCGTGCCGCTCTGGAACAGACCGGCGAGGTCGCCGACGCAGGCCACCACCACATCACTCTGCTGCGCAGCGTTTACCGCCTCGGGGATCAAGGCGGTACTCTGCGAAACCGGTGACTGCTGCATCGGTTTACCGCCGCTGTCGCCAGGGAAGACAGGTGCACCCGCCATGCGTTTTTCGATAATGTGACACCCTTTGGCGTAGCGCACGTTCGCTGCGCCCAGGTAATGTTCCAGCGCCGCGCGCGGAGTCGTCACCTGCGAAGTCTCCTCCACCATATCGCTGATAATCAGGTGAACCGGGAAACTGTAGCCGCTGAGCAGGGCCAGCGGATCGTCTGCGGTCGGGCCCACCAGCGCCACGCGCGGTTTTCCACCGAGGGGCAAAATGCCGTTGTTTTCCAGAAGCGTGACAGATTGCGTCGCCACGTCCCGCGCGGCCAGGCGGGTTGCCTCGTTTTGCAGATCGATCCCGTTTTCGTCGGCATACGGGTGTTCAAACAGCCCCAGCCGGAATTTTTCGGTCAGCACACGCCCCACGATTTCATCGACTTTGTCCATGGAAATCAGCCCACGCTCAACGGCCTCTGCGAGGTGTCGTGCGCAGTCATCTTTCGGCAGTTCAACATCAAGCCCGGCGTTAAATGCCAGTGCGGCCGATTCCGCCGCATCGTGGGAAATGCCATGGTGCTGATGCAGCAGGCTGACGCCGCCATAATCCGCGACAATGATGCCGTCGAAACCCCACTGCTCACGCAACACGGTGGTCAACAGGAAGCTGTCACTGTGTCCCGGCTGATTATCAATGTCATGATAGGCGGGCATCACCGAACCGGCATTGGCCAGCTTGACCGCCATTTCAAACGGCAGCAGGAAGGTGTCGTTCAGCTCGCTAAAGCCCAGGTGGACCGGAGCATGGTTGCGCGCCCCTTCGCTGAACGAGTGACCCACGTAATGCTTAAGCGTCGCCAGCAGATCGCGCTTGTCGCTCTGCAACCCTTTGACGTATGCCGTCGCCATCACCCCCACCAGCCACGGATCTTCCCCGAAGGTCTCTTCGGTGCGGCCCCAGCGCACGTCGCGGGAAACGTCCAGTACCGGGGCCAGCCCCTGCTGGCAGCCCACAGAGCGCGCCTCTTTGCCAATCTGCTCTGCTGCACGCTGCACAAGTTCAGGATTCAAGGTGGAACCGTAATTCAGCGAGGACGGGAACAGCGTTGCGTCTTTGCACAGCAGTCCTACCAGACACTCCTCGTGGAACAGCGCAGGAATGCCGAGACGGGTCTCTTCCATCATCATACGTTGCAGGCGGTTCGCCGCACGCACGCCGGTTTTTGCGTCAACAATATGGGTGCCCAGCGGTCGGGTGATCTGCCCGACGCCCAGTTTTAGCCGTTCCCCGAGCGACGCCTGCTCGCTCACACCGGCGAATTCGTCGCTCAGATCGCTTCGCTCGCGGTGGTTACCGTTTTCGTCGAGGATCAGCCAGTAGGCATGCATCTGGGCGAACTTCTCTTCCGGGGTCATACGCGCCAGTAAATCGGCGACGCGCTCGTGCACGGGATGTCCCGCGTCCTTATAGATAGCTGTCATGTTTTACTCCTGTAGTGCGGAAGGGGTTGCCGGGCTGAGCTGTCCCGCTTCGGGTCTGACCTCACGCTTGCTGGCCAGCTCACGGGCGATGGAATCCACCAGCCGGCTGTTAAGCTTGTAGATGGAAAGTAGCGCCACCATGCAGAGGAACAGCGCGCATGGGATAAGGGTGAAAAGCGCGTTAATGGTCGACAGCACGTGCGGCGTCTGGGCTGCCTGGCCCGGCGCATAATCCACCATGCCCAGTACCCAGCCCACCACCGCCCCGCCCAGCGCCAGGCCAAATTTGATGGCAAACAGCGCGGTGGAGAAGACCAGCCCGTCCAGGCGACGGCCGCTGCGATGCTCTTCGTAATCGACCACATCGGAGAACATGGTCCACTGGAGCGGTGTGGTGAGGTTTTGAATAAAGCTAAAGACAATGTTAAGGCCGAAGATCAGCCAGACCTGCGAAGGCGGCAGGAAGAAAATCAGCGCGCCGAAAATGACGAAGGAAATAATCGTCCACTGGTAAGCACGAACGCGGTCAAATTTCCCCAGCAGCCGTTCAGATAATAATGCGCCGCTTAAGGAGGCCACCATTCCGGAAACAATAAAGGCAAATACCAGATCCGGGCGCAACAGCACATAGTTCACGTAATACATCGTGGCGGAGCCGCGCGTTACCACCGCGGTCAGCAGCAAAATATTAAACAGGAACACAATACGCCACTGGCTGTTGCGCCCCAGCAGTTTTAAATCGGTGAGCATGGAGCCGGAGGTATCATTGCGCGGAGAATACCGCTCGCGGGTCATCAGGAAGCAGCAGAAGAACAGCACAATGCCCAGCAGCCCCATCAGGCTCATGGCATAGAAATAGCCTTTCTGCACGTTGCCCTGGCCCAGCAGTGAGACCAACGGCAAGGCGATAACCGTCACAATCAACCCGCCAATAAATGACAGACCAAAGCGCCATGACTGCAGGGAGTGACGCTCGCGCGGGTCCAGCGTGAGTGCGCCCGGCATGGCGCAGTAAGGCACGTTAATCGCGGAGTAAATCAGGCTCAGGATAGCGTAGGTCAGGCAGGCATAAACGATTTTAGCCGTCGGCCCGACGTCCGGTACATAGAAAGTGATCAGGCAGCTTACGCCAAAAGGAATGGCAAACCACAGCAGCCAGGGACGGAAACGACCATGACGCGTCTGGGTGCGGTCAACCAGTGCGCCAATGCACGGGTCGACAAACGCATCAACCACGCGCACCACTAAAAACATGGTCCCCATAATGGCCGCGGGTAAACCAAAAACATCCGTATAGAAGTAAGCAAGAAATAACGTGGCCGTTTGCCAGACCAGCGCGCTGGCCATATCACCTAAGCCATAACCTATTTTATCTTTGGTACGCAATACAGAGGAAAGTGTCATTGTTATTTGCCTTTTTATCAGGTTAAAACGTATTTCAACCAGTTGCGCATCTTCTGAAGAGAAATGCGCAGTAAGGCTCAAGTATTAGCAACGCTTTGCGCGCTAACAATTGTCTAAATTAACAGACAAATTATGATATTTGGTTTTTTACTTTATTTGTGATGGGGAGCAAATATGAAATGAAATAAAAAAGGCGAGGAATAATATCCTCGCCTTTTCGGGTCATGCTGGCGTTACTTGTTCAGTTCCGCCAGGCTCAGCCAGGTTTGCACCACGGTGTCCGGGTTCAGGGACAGGCTATCAATCCCCTCCTCCATCAGCCAGGCGGCAAAGTCTTCATGGTCAGAAGGACCCTGACCACAAATCCCGACATATTTACCCTGTTTCTTCGCCGCACGGATGGACATGGAGAGCAGCGCTTTCACCGCCTCGTTACGCTCATCGAACAGCTCAGAGACCACGCCGGAGTCACGGTCCAGACCCAGCGTCAGCTGCGTCATGTCGTTCGAGCCGATAGAGAAGCCGTCAAAGTGTTCGAGGAACTGCTCGGCCAGCAGGGCGTTGGACGGGATCTCACACATCATGATGATCTTCAGTCCGTTTTCACCGCGCTTGAGCCCCTGACGCGCCAGCTCGTCCACTACCGCTTTCGCCTGATCCACCGTACGCACGAACGGGATCATGATTTCGACGTTGGTCAACCCCATGTCGTTGCGCACGCGTTTCACCGCTTCACACTCCAGCGCGAAGCAGTCGCGGAAGCTGTCGGACACGTAGCGTCCGGCGCCGCGGAAGCCCAGCATTGGGTTCTCTTCTTCCGGCTCGTAGCGCTCACCGCCGACCAGGTTGGCGTATTCGTTTGACTTAAAGTCAGACAGACGCACGATCACGCGTTTCGGGTAGAACGCCGCGCCCAGCGTGGCGATCCCTTCGGTCAGACGGCCAACGTAGAACTCTTTCGGCGAGTCGTAGCCTTTCATCATCTCGCGGATTTCGTTCTGCAGTTTCGCGTCCTGGTCGTCAAACTCCAGCAGCGCACGCGGGTGCACGCCAATCATACGGTTGATGATAAATTCCAGACGCGCCAGGCCAACGCCTTCGTTCGGCAGGCAGGCGAAGTCAAACGCACGGTCCGGGTTACCGACGTTCATCATAATTTTCAGCGGCAGATCCGGCATGGTATCCACGCTGGAGCTCTTCACGCTGAAGTCGAGGATATCGGCATACACGTAGCCCGTATCGCCTTCGGCACAGGAGACGGTTACGTTCTGTCCGTCCTTCATGCGTTCGGTTGCGTCACCGCAGCCGACAACCGCAGGAATACCCAGTTCGCGGGCAATGATCGCCGCATGGCAGGTACGACCGCCGCGGTTGGTGACGATGGCCGCCGCTTTTTTCATGATCGGTTCCCAGTCCGGGTCGGTCATGTCGGTCACCAGTACGTCGCCTGGCTCAATACGGTTCATCTCGCTGATGTCGTGGATCACTTTCACCGGACCGGCACCGATGCGGTGACCAATCGCGCGACCTTCCGCCACAATTTTGCCCTGGGCGTGCAGCGTATAACGCTCCATCACCTGACCGCGAGAACGGACGGTCTCCGGACGCGCCTGGACGATAAACAGCTTGCCGGTGTTCCCGTCTTTCGCCCATTCGATATCCATCGGACGGCCGTAGTGTTTTTCAATCTGCACCGCCTGCTTCGCCAGCTCCTGCACTTCGGCGTCGGTCAGGGAGAAGCGGTCGCGCTGCTCCTGCGGCACATCTTCAATCTTAACCTGCTTGCCATGCTCCTGAGTTGGGGCATAGATCATGCGGATTTTTTTCGAGCCCATGGTGCGGCGCACCACCGCCGGGCGACCCGCGGCCAGCGTAGGCTTGTGTACATAAAATTCGTCAGGGTTCACCGCGCCCTGCACCACCATCTCACCCAGACCCCATGCAGAGGTGATGAACACCACCTGGTCGAAACCCGATTCGGTATCGATGGAGAACATCACGCCGGATGAGCCTACGTCTGAACGCACCATGCGCTGGACGCCAGCGGAGAGCGCGACGCCGCGATGGTCGTAGCCCTGGTGCACGCGATAGGAGATGGCGCGGTCGTTGAACAGGGAAGCAAATACGTGCTTCACGGCCACCAGCACCGCATCATAGCCCTGAACGTTCAGGAAGGTTTCCTGCTGCCCGGCGAACGACGCGTCCGGCATATCTTCTGCGGTTGCGGAAGAACGCACGGCAAAGGAGGCCTGCGCATCGTCAGCGGAGAGCTGGTTATAAGCATCGTGAATGGCTTTTTCCAGTTCCGGCTGGAAAGGTGTGTCGATGATCCACTGGCGGATCTGCGCCCCGGCTTTGGCAAGCTCGGTCACATCATCAATATCCGTTTTATCCAGCAGGTCGTAAATGCGCTGGTTTACACCGCTCTGGTCTAAAAACAGGTTAAACGCATCGGCGGTTGTGGCAAACCCGTTTGGTACGGAAACACCCATACCGGACAGATTTGTAATCATTTCACCCAGGGAGGCATTTTTGCCCCCAACTCTGTCTACATCATTCATGCCGAGTTGGTTATACCAAAGCACCAGCGGTGACGAGCCATTGTTGGACATCGAAACAATCCTTTTGTGATATTTGATCGGAGTAAGTAACACCTGACTACGTATTTATACTGGCATATTTATTTGCGCTAAAAAAACGGTGAATCGTGTAAGCAATTTAAATTTTCAACTTTTCGGATAGTTTCCCACCAGCGATTAACCCGATGATTCCTCTATATTCAGCCGTTAACCACAAAAATAAAGCCGCTATTTGAAAAATGAAATCCACTTTTCAGGAAAATCAAAAACAGTGTTTCATTCATAATTAGGATAAGTTCTTTGCTGTGTAAATTACTTTTTTAATTTATGCTTTCAGACAATTACGTATGATATTCAGGGTGGGTAAAATGGATAATGCTGTCGATCGTCACGTTTTTTATATTTCTGATGGTACGGCGATCACCGCCGAGGTGCTGGGCCACGCGGTCATGTCGCAGTTCCCCGTATCGATTAACAGCATCACGCTGCCGTTCGTGGAAAATGAGAGCCGCGCCAAAGCGGTGAAGGACCAGATCGACGCCATCTATCAGCAGACCGGCGTCCGTCCGCTGGTGTTCTACTCCATCGTTATCCCCGAAATTCGCCACATCATTTTGCAAAGCGAGGGCTTCTGCCAGGATATCGTCCAGGCGCTGGTGGCCCCGCTCCAGAGCGAGCTGAAGCTTGACCCGACGCCTATCGCCCACCGTACCCATGGGCTGAACCCTGGCAACCTGACCAAATACGATGCGCGTATTGCCGCCATCGACTACACCCTGGCGCATGACGATGGTATTTCTCTGCGCAATCTCGACCAGGCACAGGTGATTTTACTTGGCGTGTCGCGTTGCGGTAAAACGCCGACCAGCCTCTATCTGGCGATGCAGTTCGGCATTCGCGCCGCCAACTACCCCTTTATTGCCGACGACATGGATAACCTGGTGCTGCCCGCTGCGCTCAAGCCGCTGCAGCACAAGCTGTTCGGACTAACGATTAACCCGGAGCGTCTGGCCGCGATCCGCGAAGAGCGCCGCGAGAACAGCCGCTACGCCTCCATGCGCCAGTGCCGCATGGAGGTCTCCGAAGTGGAAGCGCTGTACCGCAAAAACCAGATCCCGTGGCTGAACAGCACTAACTATTCGGTGGAAGAGATCGCCACCAAAATTCTCGACATCATGGGACTTAATCGTCGCATGTACTAATATGCTAGTACATTAACTCAGATTCGGGTATCATCCTCTGCAACAACGGGGCGGTATCGCCCCGAACTTGAAATCAGCAGGGATTGGTTTAATGTGATGCCCATCACTTCCCGGTAGTCTGCCGATGAAGCAAAAATTTTCTGAGACAAATCATGAATAAAACCGACGAACTCCGCACGGCGCGCATTGACAGCCTGGTCACACCGGCTGAACTGGCTCAGCGGCATCCCGTTTCCGCCACGGTTGCGGAACATGTTACGGCCTCCCGCCGACGTATTGAAAAAATCCTGAACGGTGAAGACAAGCGTCTTCTGGTCGTGATTGGCCCTTGCTCTATCCACGATCTGGATGCAGCACTGGATTATGCCAAACGCCTTCAGGGACTGCGGGATAAGTATCAGCATCGCCTTGAAATTGTGATGCGCACCTACTTTGAAAAACCGCGTACCGTGGTGGGCTGGAAAGGGTTGATTTCCGATCCCGATCTCAACGGCAGCTATCGTGTGAATCACGGTATTGAACTGGCGCGCAAGCTGCTGCTCCAGGTCAACGAGCTGGGCGTCCCAACGGCGACTGAATTTCTCGATATGGTGACCGGGCAGTTTATTGCCGATTTGATCAGCTGGGGCGCGATTGGCGCACGCACCACTGAAAGCCAGATCCACCGCGAGATGGCCTCCGCCCTCTCCTGTCCGGTCGGCTTTAAAAACGGGACCGATGGCAACACCCGTATCGCTGTTGACGCGATCCGCGCCTCGCGTGCCAGCCACATGTTCCTGTCGCCGGATAAAAGTGGTCATATGACTATCTACCAGACCAGCGGTAACCCTTACGGGCACATCATTATGCGTGGCGGGAAGAAACCCAATTACCATGCCGACGATATCGCCGCCGCGTGCGAAACACTGGCCGAATTCGATCTGCCGGAACATCTGGTGGTGGACTTTAGCCACGGTAACTGCCAGAAGCAGCACCGCCGCCAGCTGGACGTTTGCGATGAAATTTGCCAGCAGATCCGCAGCGGTTCAACCGCCATCGCGGGTATTATGGCCGAAAGCTTTATCAAGGAAGGCACGCAGAAAATCGTTGCCGGACAGCAGATGGTGTACGGCCAGTCAATCACCGATCCGTGCCTGAGCTGGGAAGACAGCGAACTGCTGCTGGAAAAGCTGGCGTCTGCGATAGATACGCGCTTCTGACCCCCGCCGGGTGGCGCTGCGCTTACCCGGCCTACGGTTCGTGCCCTTCTCCCTCTCCCTGTGGGAGAGGGTCGGGGTGAGGGCATCAGACCGCACCTTCCCCCAAAATTTGATCCCGTCACATTATTTTCACAAAAACGCTTGCCGTGAAATTGCAGTTTATTGATAATGATTATCATTGTTACATTGATTGTTATTTATAAACATTATGTCACCTACGGATAACCGCGCGGCAACGCCAGCAAACAAACACACAGCGCCCGCCCCTGCCTCCACCGATCGTCGCATCGACAGCAAAAGCCTGCTGGGTGATGAGGGCCGGGTGATTATCGAGCATGACGGCCAGCACTACCTGCTGCGCCAGACGAATGCCGGAAAATTGATCCTCACAAAATAAACCAAAACATTCGCCAGCCACCCAGGTGATATCCCCAGGCAGCCAGCGCTTTCGATTCTTTATGGAGAGTTACTATGCCACACCTGCATACCGCATGTTTACGCCCGTCACTTCTGGCGCTGGCGATTGTCAGTACCCTGCCGGGCGTCGCGTTTGCTGCCGCAGATGAAATAACCGTCACCGCGACCGGCAACGCCCGTAGCGCCTTCGAAGCCCCAATGATGGTGAGCGTGATTGACGCCGCTGCCCCGGAAAAACAGACCGCCAGCTCTGCCGCCGACCTGCTGCGTAACGTGCCAGGCCTGATGCTGGACGGCACCGGCCGCACCAACGGTCAGGACGTTAATCTGCGCGGTTATGACCGACGCGGCGTGCTGGTGCTGGTTGACGGCGTGCGTCAGGGTACCGACACCGGACACCTCAACAGCACGTTCCTCGACCCGGCGCTGATCAAACGTATCGAAGTTGTGCGCGGTCCGTCGGCGCTGCTCTACGGCAGCGGTGCGCTGGGTGGCGTGATTTCCTATGACACCGTTGACGCCAGAGATCTCCTGGAACCGGGCAAAAACAGCGGTTACCGCGTGTTTGGTACCGGTGCGACAGGCGATCATAGCCTCGGGATGGGGGCCAGCACCTATGGCCGCACCGATACGCTTGACGGTCTGGTGTCATGGTCCAGCCGTGACCGCGGCGATATCCGCCAGAGCGACGGCAAGCGTGCCCCAAACGACGAATCCATTAATAACATGCTGGCGAAAGGCAGCTGGAAAATCGACCCGGCTCAGACGTTAAGCGGCTCCCTGCGCTACTACAACAACGCCGCGCAGGAGCCGAAAAACCCGCAAACTCCCGATGCCACCAGCAGCAACCCCATCACCGACCGCTCCACCATCCAACGTGATGCACAGCTGGGTTACCGTCTGGCGCCGGAAGGGAACGACTGGCTGAACGCCGATGCAAAAGTTTACTGGTCAGAGGCGCGCATAAATGCCCAGAACATCGACAGCACCGGTGAGTTCCGCAAGCAGACCACCAAAGGCGGCAAAGTAGAAAACCGTACCCGCCTGTTCGGCGACACCTTTGCCTCTCACCTTTTGACCTACGGCGGGGAATATTATCGTCAGGAACAACGTCCGGGCGGCACCACCACCGGCTTCCCGGAGGCGAAAATCGACTTTAGCTCCGGCTGGCTGCAGGATGAAATCACCCTGCGCGATCTGCCCGTTACCCTGCTGGGCGGCACGCGCTATGACAACTATCGGGGTAGCAGCGAGGGCTACGACGACGTGGATGCCGACAAGTGGTCCTCCCGCGCCGGGTTAACCGTCAGCCCTACCGACTGGCTGATGCTGTTTGGCTCTTACGCTCAGGCCTTCCGCGCCCCGACCATGGGCGAGATGTATAACGACGCCAAACACTTCTCCATCGGCAGTTTCTACACTAACTACTGGGTGCCTAACCCGAACCTGCGCCCGGAAACCAACGAAACGCAGGAGTTTGGTTTTGGCCTGCGCTTTGACGACCTGATGCTCGCCAACGATGGGCTGGAGTTCAAGGCCAGCTATTTCGATACCAAAGCCAAAGATTACATCTCCACCACCGTCAATTTTGCCGCGGCGACCACCATGTCGTACAACGTTCCGAACGCCAAAATCTGGGGCTGGGACGTGATGGCAAAATACTCGGCTGACCTGTTTAACCTCGATCTGGCCTATAACCGCACGCGCGGAAAAGATACCGATACCGGCGAGTACATCTCCAGCATCAACCCGGACACCGTCACCAGCAGGCTGGATATTCCGGTGGCGCAAAGCGGCTTCTCCGTGGGCTGGATCGGCACCTTTGTCGATCGTTCAACCCATGTCAGCAGCAGTTACAGCAAACAGCCGGGCTATGCGGTCAACGACATCTACGTCAGCTATAAGGGCCAGGAGCAGCTCAAGGGCATCACCACCACGCTGGTGCTGGGTAACGCCTTCGACAAGGAATACTGGTCTCCTCAGGGTATTCCGCAGGACGGTCGTAACGGCAAGATTTTTGTGAGTTATCAGTGGTAATTCCCCGCGGGGCAACTATTCAGAAGGAAAAGACAATGGATCACTACACGCGCTGGCTGGCGCTAAAAGAAGAAAACCCGGGTAAGTATGCGCGCGATATTGCAGGGTTAATGAACCTCAGTGAAGCAGAACTGACCTTTGCGCGCGTGGGTCATGATGCCTGGCGACTGCGCGGTGAAATTCGCGAGATCTTAGGCGCGCTTGAAGCCGTAGGGGAAACAAAATGCATCTGCCGCAACGACTACGCCGTTCACGAACAGTCAGGCAGCTTCACCCATCAGCACCTGAACGGCCACGCCGGGCTGGTGTTGAACCCGCGCGGACTGGATCTGCGCCTGTTCCTCAACCAGTGGGCAAGCGCGTTTCATCTCAGCGAAACCACCGCACGCGGCGAGCGGCAGAGCATTCAGTTTTTCGATCATCAGGGTGATGCCGTACTGAAAGTTTACGCCACGGACAACACCGACCTCGCCGCCTGGGCTGACGTGTTGACCCGCTTTATCTTTGCCGATAACCCACCGCTTGAGCTGAAGGCTGCCGAGGCCCCGCTGCATGCCGAAAATGCAGATGCCGCCCTCGTGGACAAAGCGTGGCGTGCGATGACTGACGTGCACCAGTTCTTCGGCCTGCTGAAACGCCACAACCTCAGCCGCCAGCAGGCATTTCGCCTGGTGGGCGACGACCTCGCCTGCCAGGTTGAAAACAACGCGCTGGCACTGCTGCTGGAAACCGCGCGCCAGCACGGCAACGAAATCATGATCTTCGTGGGTAACCGCGGCTGCGTGCAGATCTTCACCGGCGCGGTGGAAAAAGTCGTGCCGATGAAAGGCTGGCTGAACATCTTTAACCCCACCTTTACCCTGCATCTGCTGGAGGAGACGATTGCGGAGAGCTGGGTCACGCGCAAACCGACTGCAGACGGTCACGTCACCAGCCTGGAACTGTTTGCCGCAGACGGCACGCAAATTGCCCAGCTGTATGGTCAGCGTACGGAAGGCGAGCCGGAGCAGAGCCAGTGGCGTAGCCAGATTGATGCCCTGACGCCAAAAGGGCTGGCCGCATGAAAACGTGGTTTGCCCTGCTGAGCGCCCTGCCACTGGTGGCGTTTGCCGCCGCGCAGGAGAAAATTGTCACCCTTGGCGGCGACGTCACGGAGATTGTCTATGCGCTTGGCGCGGACTCTTCGCTGGTCGCACGCGACAGTACCAGCCAGTGGCCGCAGGCAGCGAACGCGCTCCCCGATGTGGGCTATTTGCGCCAGCTTAACGCCGAAGGGATTTTGTCCATGCGTCCCACGCTGGTGCTGGCCAGCGACCAGGCGCAGCCATCTCTGGCGTTAAAGCAGGTTGAACGCAGTCACGTCAGGGTGATTACCGTTCCTGGCCGCAACGATCTGAGCGTCATTGACGAAAAGATCCGCATTATTGCCGAGGCCACGCACCGTGAAGCGCAGGGAGAGAGCCTGCGCCGCTCGCTACGTCAGGCGGTGGCGGCTCTGCCCGCAGAACCGCTCAACAAGCGGGTGCTGTTTATCCTCAACCACGGGGGAATGACCGCCATGGCCGCCGGACAGCAAACCGGCGCCGATGCCGCCATCCGTGCCGCCGGGTTACAGAACGCGATGCAGGGTTTCACGCGGTATCAGCCGCTGTCGCAGGAAGGGATTATTGCCAGCCAGCCCGACATGGTGGTGATTTCGCAGGACGGCGTGAACGCGCTGGGTGGCGAGGCGAATCTGTGGAAGCTGCCCGGACTGGCGCAAACCCCGGCGGGACGGCACAAACAGCTGCTGGCGATTGATGACATGGCGCTGCTGGGTTTCAGCGTGCGCACGCCGGAAGCCATCCGGCAGTTGCGTGCTAAAGCGGAGCAACTGCCCTGATGTCCCGGCGGATCGCACTGTCGCTGTGGATGCTGGCCGCAATTCTGAGCATCATGACCCTTACGGCAACAGGCTTTGGGGCATTGCCTCTGCCGGTCAGCCTGCTGTGGAACGGCAGCGATGAGGCGATGCGTCAGATCTGGCTGACCATTCGCCTGCCCCGCGTACTGCTGGCGCTGGTGATTGGCGGCGCGCTGGCGCTGGCCGGGTGCGTGATGCAGGGACTGTTCCGCAACCCGCTGGCAGACCCGGGTTTGCTTGGGATCAGCAGCGGCGCGGCGCTGGCGGTCGCGATGTGGGTGGTTATTCCTGTCACGTTGCCGGCCCTGATGATGCTTTACGCCCCGATGGTTGCGGCATTCCTCGGCGCGCTGGCTGCAACCGTTGTGATCTTCCTGCTCAGCCAGCAGCGTCACGGTTCCCTGTCCCGTTTACTGCTGGTGGGGATCGCCATCAACGCTCTGTGCGGCGCGGCCGTCGGTCTCCTTTCCTGGCTTAGCAACGATGCGCAGCTTCGCCAGCTTTCGCTCTGGGGAATGGGCAGCCTCGGGCAGGCGCAGTGGTCCACCCTGCTTGCGGTGACCTCGCTGATGGTGCCTGCGGTTCTGATTATCTGGCGGCTGGCTGGTCCACTCAATTTGCTGCAGCTGGGTGATGAAGAGGCGCACTATCTCGGGGTGGATGTTGCCCGGGTACAGCGGATCCTGCTGCTGTGCAGCGCCCTGCTGGTCGCTGCGGCGGTGGCCATCAGCGGCGTGATTGGCTTTGTTGGCCTTGTAGTCCCACACCTGATGCGTATGTGGCTGGGGGCCGACCACCGGGCCGCGATCCCCGGCTCGGTGCTGGCCGGAGCGTTACTGCTGCTGGCTGCCGATACGCTGGCGCGCACTCTGGTCCCCCCGGCGGAAATGCCCGTCGGGTTGTTGACCAGCCTTCTCGGTGCGCCGTGGTTCCTGTGGCTTATCTTTCGTCGTGGAGGTGCGCATGGCTGAACGCTATTGTGCGGAAAACCTGGTCTTTCACGCCGGGCAACGGACGCTGATCGACGATGTATCACTGACCTTATCTCAGGGTGAGCTGGTCGCGTTGATTGGCCCTAACGGTGCCGGGAAATCGACATTATTACGGCTGCTGACCGGCTATCTCACACCCGCAAGCGGGCGGTGCAGTCTGGCAGGCACGCCGCTTGCGGACTGGCCAACGGAGACCCTCGCCCGCTACCGGGCAGTGATGCGTCAAAATACGCAGCCCGGATTCGACTGGCCGGTGGAAGCCGTGGTCGGTATGGGGCGCGCGCCCTGGACGCGCTCCCCTGAGACGTCAGTGGTTGAGGAGGTCATGGCGATCACAGGCTGTTTACCCCTGGCGGGCAGACGCTATTCGGCACTCTCCGGAGGCGAGCAGCAACGGATCCAGCTCGCTCGGGCGCTGGCCCAACTCTGGTGCGACGGCGCCCCGCGCGGCTGGCTGTTTCTTGATGAACCGACCTCCGCACTGGATCTCTTCCACCAGCAACATCTGCTGCGCCTGATGAAAACCCTGACCCGTCGGGGGCATCTCCACGTCTGCGTGGTTCTGCACGATCTTAATCTGGCGGCACTGTGGGCGGATCGTATCCTGCTGCTGCATAACGGCAGGCTGGTCTCCCGGGGGGCACCGGAGGACGTTTTGCAGGCCGGGACGCTGGCGCGCTGGTATGGCGCGCAGGTGCTGGTCGGCAGCCATCCGGCTCATGCCGTGCCGCAGGTGTTCCTCGCTCCCTGAGCGGGGTGGTAAAAATCCTTCAGCGTTTCCAGCAGGGCATGCGCCGCTTTAGAGAGCTGCGTGTGCCCGGGATGGATCACCCCGATGCACTTTTCAATGGGCGGGTTATCCAGCGGAATACAGACCGCCCCCAGGGAAGCCATCTGCGCCTCGCAGAGCGCCGGCACGGCGCTGCCACCCAGCCCGCTGGCGACCATGCGCCCTACCGTCACCAGTTGATGACTCTCCAGCGCCACGTCCAGCTTTCTGCCGCTCCGCGCCAGCTCCTCCTCCATCATCAGACGTACCGCCGAAGGGCGCTGCAGGGTGATGAAATCCAGCGTCAGCAACTCCTCCCATGCCAGGCGTTTTTTTCCCGCAAGCGCGGAATCTTTCGGCACAATGGCGACAAACCTGTCCAGCCCCAGCGGCGTAAACAGCAGGTTATGCGTGGGTGCCGGCTCAAAAGCTATTCCCATCTCAACCCGCCCTTCCCGCACCATCTCAATCACCTGCTCGTTGATGACATCATGCACGGTGACGTTAACCCCGGCATGGCGATCGCGAAACGCTTTCAGCACTTCCGGTAAAACGTTGGCGGCAAACGACGGCATCGCCGCGACCGAGATTTTGCCGCGCTGGAGCGTAAAGCACTGGTGCATTGCCTCTTCCACGTTATCCCAGTCGGCCAGCAGCTGCCGCGCCATCGGCAGAAATGTTTCTCCCTCCTGCGTGAGGGCAACCTTGCGCGTGCTCCGCTGCAACAGCGGCCCACCGAGCGCATCTTCCAGGCTTTTAATCGTCAGGCTCAGCGCTGGCTGGGAAAGATTTAAGCGTTCGCTGGCGTGCGCGAAATTGAGAGTGTGAGCTACCGCTAAAAACGCGCGTAACTGTTTGACACTCATTCTCATTTTTCATCCTGTTAACTAATTGAAAAAATTTAGTTAACAGGAAATTAATAAGAAATCCAAATGAGTGGGTCACAAATTCAAAATTAACAAATGAGTCGCCACCCCTAATGATACCGGCACGGTTAACGGGAGGGATGACTATGGCAGGACTGGATAAGCGCGTCAGCAGCTATGCGCAGGCGCTGGATGGGCTGACGGACGGCATGACCTTGCTGGCGGGCGGCTTCGGGCTGTGCGGTATTCCTGAGAACCTGATTGCAGAGGTTCGACGCCGTCAGGTGAAAGATCTGACGGTCGTGTCAAACAACTGCGGCGTGGATGGTTTCGGTCTGGGGATACTGCTCGAAACGCGCCAGGTTCGCAAAGTGGTGGCGTCTTACGTCGGCGAGAACGCGCTGTTTGAGCAGCAGGTACTGAGCGGGGAACTGGCAATCGAACTTACTCCGCAGGGGACGCTGGCAGAAAAGGTCCGCGCGGGCGGGGCCGGTATTCCGGCGTTTTATACGGCTACCGGTTATGGCACCCCCGTGGCAGCGGGCAAAGATGTGCGCCAGTTTGGCGGTAAAAATTACATTCTTGAAGAGGCCATTACCGGTGATTTCGCGCTGGTTAAGGGCTGGAAAGCGGACTGGTACGGCAACGTTATCTATCGCCATACCGCGCAAAATTTTAATCCACTGATGGCAACGGCGGGCCGAATCACGGTTGTGGAGGTGGAAGAGATTGTTCCGCCGGGTGAACTGCCTCCGTCGGCTATTCATACGCCGGGAATTTACGTCGACAGGCTGATTGTCGGCCAGTTTGAAAAACGCATTGAACAGCGCACGCTGCGCGCGCAAGGAGTCTGACGATGTTAACCCGAGAACAGATGGCGATGCGCGTCGCCCGCGAACTGCGCGACGGGTATTACGTCAACCTGGGGATCGGCATCCCTACGCTGGTGGCGAATTATATTCCCCCGGAAATGGACGTGATGCTGCAGTCGGAAAACGGTCTGCTCGGAATGGGGGCTTTTCCCGATGAGCAGAGCCTTGATGCCGACATGATCAACGCCGGAAAACAGACGGTCACTGCGCGGACCGGCGCGGCCATTTTCGACTCGGCCCAGTCGTTTGCCATGATCCGCGGCGGCCATGTGGATCTGACCGTGCTGGGCGCATTTGAAGTCGATGTCGAGGGCAACATTGCCTCGTGGATGATCCCCGGAAAGATGGTGAAAGGGATGGGTGGCGCGATGGATCTCGTTGCCGGGGCGCAGAACATCATTGTGGTGATGACCCACGCTGCAAAAAACGGTGACTCCAAACTGCTGCCGCGCTGCACGCTGCCGCTCACCGGTGTGGGCTGCATCCGTCGGGTCCTGACCGATCTCGCGTTGCTGGAGATAGCGGACGGCGCGTTCATCCTGCGGGAGTACGCCCCGGGTGTCGGTATCGACGAGATTGTCCGTAAAACGGCCGGAAAAATCATTGTGGCGGACGACGTTCGCGAGATGCGCTTCAACTGAGGACTCAACATGAAAAAGGTCATGATTGTCGGGGCAACGCGAACCCCCATTGGCAGTTTTCGCGGTTCGCTCTCGCCCCTTTCAGCCATTGAGCTGGGTGCCGTCACGGTACAGCGTCTGCTGGAGAGCAGCGGCCTTCACCCAGAGCAAATAGACGAACTGGTTTTCGGTCAGGTGCTGACGGCCGGGTGTGGACAAAACCCCGCCCGCCAGACGGCCATCACTGCCGGATTACCCGTCAGCACCCCGGCGACAACGGTCAATCTGGTGTGCGGCGCGGGGTTGAAAGCGGTACAGCTCGCCGCCCAGGCAATCCGCTGCGGTGACGCAGACGTGGTTATCGCTGGCGGCCAGGAGAGCATGAGTAACGCCCCGTATCTGCTGGATGGCGCACGTTCAGGGCTGCGTTTTGGGCATACGGGCCTGCAGGACAGCATGATCACCGACGGCCTGTGGGACGCCTTCAACGATTACCACATGGGCATCACTGCGGAAAACGTCGCCCGTGAGTACGGCATTTCCCGCGAGCAACAGGATGCCTTCGCCTTCCGGTCACAGCAAAAGGCAGCGTCCGCCATTGAGACTGGTCGGTTTGACGCCGAAATAGCGCCAGTGACGGTGAAACAGGGCAAACGTGCGCCACAGATTGTCCGCCATGATGAACAGCCACGCCCGGAAACCACCGCCGGGCAGCTTGCACAGCTTCGCCCCGCATTTTTGCATGACGAGGGCACGATCACGGCCGGGAACGCCTCCACCCTTAACGATGGTGCCGCCGCGGTACTGCTGATGAGCGAGGAAAAGGCGCGGGAAAGCGGGTTACCTGTTCTTGGCCACATTGTGAGTTACGCCGTGACAGGCGTTGATCCGTCGGTGATGGGCATCGGCCCGGTCAGCGCCTGCCGGACGGCGCTGGCGCGGGCGGGCTGGACGCTCGACGACGTCGATCTCATTGAAGCCAACGAAGCCTTTGCCGCACAGGCACTGGCGGTGGGCAAAGAGCTTGGCTGGGATGAACAGAACGTCAACGTTAACGGTGGCGCCATCGCCCTGGGCCATCCGATTGGCGCATCCGGCTGTCGCATCCTGGTGACCCTGCTCCATGAAATGCAGCGCCGGGGGGTAACAAAGGGACTTGCCACCCTGTGCGTTGGCGGCGGACAAGGCATTGCCCTGACCGTTGAGCGTTAAACCTCTCGTTGGTACCCGAATAATAATTAAAGTGAGGAGTCGTAATGAGTGTGTTAATAGCCCTGGCGGCGCTGGGATTACTGATGCTGGCGGCCTACCGCGGATACAGCGTGATTTTGTTTGCGCCGATTGCGGCGCTTGGTGCCGTGCTGCTGACCGATCCGGGTGCCGTCGGCCCGACGTTTACTGGCCTGTTTATGGAAAAGATGGTCGGCTTCGTTAAACTCTATTTCCCGGTGTTCCTGCTGGGGGCGGTGTTTGGCAAGCTGATTGAGCTTTCCGGTTTTTCACGATCCATCGTTGCCGCCGCGATCCAGATCCTCGGTCGTCGGCACGCTATCCCCGTGATAGTCCTGGTGTGTGCGCTGTTAACCTACGGCGGCGTGTCGCTGTTCGTGGTGGCATTTGCGGTGTACCCGTTTGCCGCCGAATTGTTCCGCCAGAGCGGCATTCCTAAACGGTTAATCCCCGCTACCGTGGCGCTGGGGGCGTTCTCGTTTACCATGGACGCCCTGCCCGGCACGCCGCAAATCCAGAACATTATTCCCACCAGCTTCTTTGGCACTAACGCCTGGGCGGCCCCGTGGCTGGGTCTTATCGGCTCTCTGTTTATTATCTTCTTTGGCCTGCTCTGGCTGGAGCGGCAGCGGCGTAAGGCGATCAATAACAATGAAGGTTATGGCACGGACCTGAAAAACGAACCTGAAACGCCGGACAATATTCATCTCCCGCATCCGCTGATTGCTCTCTCCCCGCTGCTGGTCGTGGGTATATTGAACCTGCTGTTTACCCGCTGGATCCCCGGCTGGTACGGTACGAGTCATGAGCTTACCCTGCCAGGACTGGCGAAACCGATTGTGACCGAGGTGAGCAAGATCACCGCCATCTGGGCCGTGGAGGCGGCGCTGCTCTCCGGTATTGTGCTGGTGTTGATTTTTGGTTTTCGCAATATCCGGGGACGTCTGGCAGAAGGCAGCCGAACGGCGGTGAGCGGCGCCATCCTCGCGGCGATGAATACCGCGTCCGAATACGGTTTCGGCGCGGTTATCGCCGCCCTGCCCGGTTTTCTGGTGTTATCTAAAGCGCTGTCTGCCATCCCGAACCCGTTGCTGAACGAAGCCATCAGCGTGACCGTTCTCGCCGGGATCACCGGCTCAGCGTCCGGCGGAATGAGTATTGCCCTTGCGGCCATGGCGGACACCTTTGTTGCTGCCGCCCACGCGGCCAATATCCCGCTTGAGGTGTTGCACCGCGTGGCGTCAATGGCAAGCGGCGGGATGGATACGCTTCCCCATAACGGGGCGGTGATTACCTTGCTGGCCATCACCGGCCTGAGCCATCGTCAGGCCTACGGCGGCATTTTCGCTATCACTATCATTAAAAGCCTGGCAGTGCTTTTTGTCATTGCCGTGTTCTATCTGACCGGCATTGTGTAAGGAGAGAAAAATGAATCTGAACGGTAAAATCGCCCTGGTGACCGGCTCGACAAGCGGCATTGGCCTGGGGATCGCTCGCGTGCTGGCGAAATCAGGGGCGCAGTTAATTCTCAACGGTTTCGGTGACAGCGGCTCAGCGCGAGAAGAAATTGCACAACTGGGCAAAAAGCCGGGCTACCACGATGCCGACCTGCGTGACGTGTTGCAGATTGAAGCCATGATGCGCTACGCCGAATCGCAGTTTGGCGGCGTGGATATTCTTGTTAACAATGCCGGGATACAGCATGTGGCTCCGGTGGAGACCTTCCCGGTGGAGAAATGGAACGACATTATCGCCATTAACCTTTCTGCGGTGTTTCACACCAGCCGGCTGGCGTTGCCCGCCATGCGTGAACAAAACTGGGGACGCATCATTAATATCGCCTCCGTTCACGGGCTGGTTGCGTCGAAAGAGAAGTCCGCCTACGTTGCCGCCAAGCATGGCGTGGTGGGCTTTACCAAATCCCTGGCGCTGGAAACCGCACGCACCGGCGTGACCGCCAATGCCCTCTGCCCGGGGTGGGTACTGACCCCGCTGGTACAACAGCAAATCGATAAGCGCATCGCGGATGGCGTCCCGCCGGAACTGGCGCAAGACCAGCTTCTCGGGGAAAAGCAGCCTTCAGGTGAATTTGTCACCCCGGAGCAGTTGGGCGAACTGGCGCTGTTTTTATGCAGCGACAGCGCCGTTAACGTTCGCGGCGCCGCGTGGAATATGGATGGCGGCTGGGTGGCACAGTGAGTTTCTGGCCGGGTAAGGCGAAGCCGCTACACGGCCAGAAATGTTTAGCTTGAGCAACTCACTTCCAGCCGTTTGCCCCAGTCTGGCGGGCGGCTGATATAGTCATCATCCCGGTCGGCAAACGGCGTGCGCAACGCCAGGTGCAGACGGTGCAACTCGTCATACTCTCCCTGCTCTGCCTGTTCAATCGCCCGCTGCGCCAGCCAGTTGCGCAACACCATCGCGGGATTCGTCGCGTTCATCTGCGTCTGACGGGCGGCGTCATCGACCTGTTCCTGCTGCAAGCGGGAGCGGTAACGTGCAAACCAGTCGTCAAAGGCCTGCCTGTCAATAAACTCGTCGCGCAGCGGCGAGGCAGCACTGTGCTGCTCCGTCTGGCCCAGCATCCGGAAAGTGCGGGTATAATCACTCCCCTCACGCGCCATCAGTGCAAACAGATCGTTCAGGATCTCGTTATCCCCTTTCTCCTGGGTCATCAGCCCCAGCTTGTTGCGCATCAGCGTGCCATATTCTCGCAGCAAAACGTCCTGATAGCTGTCGAGTGTATCATTCAGGGCATCGACATCCATAAACGGCGACAATGTTTGCGCAAACCGCTGCAGGTTCCATAGCCCAACCGCTGGCTGGTTGTCAAAACTGTAACGTCCCTGATAGTCAGAGTGGTTGCAGATATACCCCGGCTGATAATCATCCAGAAAACCAAACGGCCCATAATCAAAGGTCAGCCCGAGGAGCGACATGTTGTCAGTGTTCATTACCCCATGCGCAAAGCCCACCGTTTGCCAGCGAGCAATCATCCTGGCGGTACGGGCGACCACGTCCCGGAACCAGAGAACGTATTTATCAGCCTCATCCTGCAAATGCGCCCAATGGCGGCGAATAGCGTAGTCCGCGAGCTGACGAACCTTGTCCGTCTCACGACGATAGTAAAAGTGCTCAAAATGGCCAAAGCGCAGATGGCTTTGTGCGATACGCATCAGCATCGCCCCTTTTTCTACCGTTTCGCGCATAACCGGCGTGTCGCTGGTGACAATCGACAGCGCGCGCGTGGTGGGGATCCCCAGAGCATGCATGGCTTCAGATGCCAGGCATTCACGTATTGTTGAACGTAATACTGCGCGGCCATCGCCCATCCGAGAATAAGGGGTAAGACCTGCACCTTTCAGATGCCAGTCAACCGTCTCTCCGTTGGAAAGCTGTTGTTCGCCCAGCAGGATCCCCCTGCCGTCGCCCAGCTGTCCCGCCCAGACGCCAAACTGGTGTCCGCTATAGACCTGGGCAAGAGGTTGCATACCGGGCAGAAGCGTTTCGCCTCCCCAGACGCCCGCGCCCCCGGAAGGCTTAAACATCTCAGGCGGAACGGCCAGTTCATCGGCCAGCCGGTCGTTGTGCCAGATAAGACGTGAATTGTGTAACGGTGTGGGTTTGAGTGCGGTGTAAAAGCCAGGCAACTCGTCATGCCAGTGTGCAGTAAAAGACAGGGTCATAAGTCCTCCTGCTTTTAGTGTAGAGGGTTTGCCCGAACTTAAACACGGGCGAAAGACAGGGTTATCGCTACTGAACCAGCGTCGTGACATGCTCCGCCGGGACAGCGGGCCACAGCGTGCCCTGCATGGCGCCAAAATTGAAGGACAAGACGCGTTGCAGCAGACCGTGGTCGTCAATACCTGAGACGATCACCGACTGGCAGTGCGGCGTTATTTGCCAGAGGATAGCGCGCATAAAAGGTTCGAAAGAGAGCTCCGAAGCCCGCTGCTGGATGAAACCTTTATCGAGAATCACCCGTTTAAATAATCCATCATAGACAGCTTTGAGCGATGCCGCGCCTGCACCAAAGTTTGCGAGGACCAGCGGGAAATGGATCGCCATTCTCGCCAGTTGCAGATCATCCTTTCCGTTATTTAAACCTGGATAATTCTCATTAACAGTAAACTCAAGAAAAGGATACCGCTCAAGAATTGAAACAGCATTCCCATTACTTAATAAAAATTCAACAATAGCCGGTGTAATATTGATCCATGCAATTAACTGATGCTGAATAAAAAACAGTTTACATGTATCAAGCAATTGCAGTTTTTCGTTAAACAGCGCTAACTCTTCTGCCGCGGAAAGCCGGGGGATAACGAGCTCAGTGGGGATCCTCACATCGGTGCCGACGCCAGTAAAGTTAACCAGAACCTCTAAACCTTTAAGCTCGCCAGCACTATTACGTGCTGGCAAAAGCATCAGTTCAGACTGGTATGCATTATCTAGCGTAATCATCATTGCACTCGCCCCGCATTAAAGATGAGAGAGGACATCCTGGAGCAATTGCCGACACAATTCCACTGTCTTGATTTTAATAAGTTTAATTTCATTAGTTCCGTATTAATTTTCAGATTTATCCCTGAATCTAAAATAATCTTATCCTGGTTACAGAGTAATAGCCAGTTTTAGATAAAACAGACACATAAGGATGACGCTAATTTTAGGTAAATTTAACTTTAATCAGCTTATTCAAGAAAAACCGGCATGATTTAATAGTTACCCTGCCGGCAGTGAGACGTGTTCGGGCAGATTAAATACGTCGTGCCTGCCAGAAATTTTTACGCCAGTAAACATTATCCAGAGAAGAGCGCATCACCCCACGGCTTGTTGAGGCATGAATAAACTGGTTGTCCGTGTCATAAATGCCGACATGCAGGCCACTTTCTCCCGAACCGGTTTTGAAAAAGACCAGGTCTCCCGGCAGCAGGTCGTCTTTATCAATTTCAGTCCCAATTTCAGCCTGCTTGCGCGTTTCGCGCGGAAGCTGTAAATCAAACTTGTCACGAAACGTCATCAGCACAAAACCAGAGCAGTCCACCCCGCCGCGACTCATACCGCCGTAGCGATAAGGCGTCCCGCGCCAGTTGCTCAGCTGGTCGTTCAGACTGGCAATGACGGTGATAGAATCTGAAAGCCGCGGATTAGGCGGCGGTGCACGATGGCTGCTGCATCCCGCAAGAAAGAGTGCCGCCACCAGGATAAACCAGAATCGCATTTTCAGACGAATCCTCTGCTTTTATTGTTCTTTCGGTAATTTAGCGCGCAATTGTGTTAACAGGCAAGAAACGGTTACTCCTGCCCCGTAGAAATCAGCATCTTATGTCCCTCGATATCCAGCCTGCGGAACGACATGTTATAGGCACGTGCCAGATGTGGCGGCGTAAGAACCTGGTCCCGCGCGCCGCTGGCAATCATCCTGCCGCGCGACAGTAGCCACACCCGATGGGCATGGCGCAACGTATGGTTAAGGTCGTGGCTGCTCATCACCACGGCAATACCTTTCCGGCTCAACGCGCTTAACAGCGAATCCAGCGCCGCCTGCTGGGCGACATCCAGACCACTCATGGGTTCGTCCAGGAGCAACATCCGCCCGTGAGGGTTGCCTGCGGGGTGGATCTGCAGAATGACCGCCGCCAGACGCACTCGCTGCCATTCACCGCCGGAAAGCTGGCTGGCATGGCGGGGCAGTTTATCTTCCAGTCCTAACGCCGCCGCCACCTCCGTAAGCAGTGCCGTATTCTGTTTGTCGTGCAAATGCAGCATCAGATAATGCCAGACCGGCATCGCAAACGGCGGTACCTGCAACTGCACCAGATAGCTGCGCCGGTGGGCCAGCGAGCCGGGAGACCAGTCGGCAAGAGGATGTTCCAGCAGTGTGATCTGCCCGGGCCCGGTGGTCAGCCCTGCCATCCGCGCCAGCAGCGTGCTTTTCCCCGCGCCGTTTGGCCCAACCAGATGCAGGATTTCCCCCGCATTGATAGCGCCGGTCATCGGCTCCAGACGCCCCTTCTCGGCGACGTCCGTGAGCTGCATCAGCAGTGACATTATTTTGCCAGCGCCAGCTTGATCGATTCCATGACAATCGGATCCTCAGGCGTCATATCCGGCGAGAAGCGCTGAACGACCTGGCCGTCGCGACCGATCAGGAATTTTTCGAAGTTCCACAGAATATCGTCCGGATAGAGCGGCGCGCGGCCTTTGCTGGCCATACGCTCGTAAAAACCACTGCCCTCAGGCGCAACGGCCTTCGGCGCGGCAGCAATCAGCTTCGCGTATAGCGGATGGCGATCTTCACCGTTAACATCAATTTTGCTGAACATCGGGAACGTTACGCCATAGGTGGTGCTGCAGAAGGTTTTGATCTCTTCTTCGCTGCCCGGCTCCTGGCCCAGGAACTGGTTGCACGGGAAGCCCAGCACGGTGAAACCGTCTTTCTCCCAGGCTTTCTGAATGTTCTCCAGCTGTTCGTACTGTGGCGTCAGGCCGCATTTGGACGCCACGTTGACGATAAGCAACACGTTGCCTTTGTAGCTTTCCAGCGTGGTTTTCTCACCATCAATGGTCGTCACTTCGGTATTCAGGATATCAGTCTGCATAGCATTCCCTCAGGTTGTCTTACGGGTCGTTTTTTAACGTCCGGATTTTAATAGTAGCCAGATAAAGACTGGCGCGCCCAGCGTGGCGGTTACCACACCAATCGGTAACTCCGCGGCTGTCAGGGCAAGACGAGCGATGATATCAGCCACCAGCAGCGTGACGGCTCCGGCCACGGCCGAAGCCGGAAGCAAGGTTCGATGGTCCGTGAAGCCACAAAGACGCAGCATATGCGGGATAACCAGCCCGATAAAACCAATCGCTCCCGCCAGCGCCACGCTCACGCCCACCAGCCAACCGATGGCAATGACCAGCACGTTACGCCAGAACGCCATCGGCATGCCGAGCTGACGGGCTGAGATTTCCCCCAGCGCGAGCATGTTCAGCGGCTGCGCCTGCAGGGCAGCCCATACAATCCCAGGCACCAGAAGCGCCATCAGCCACCCCTGATGCCAGTCAACGCCACCAAAACCGCCCATCATCCAGTACATCAGCTGACGCAAGTCAAAGGAGGTCGAGAAGTATACCGCCCAGGTCATTAGCGCGCTGCAGATGATCCCCAGCGCAACCCCGGCAAGCAGCAGGCGGCTGGTCGACAAGTGCCGTCTGGCAAAGCGAAGCAGGATGATGGTGATCAGTAATGCGCCGAGAATGGCACTGAGGCTAATGCTCCATGCGGAGAGTTCTCCCCCGCCCAGCATTACCGCCGCAATCAGCCCGACGCCTGCACCGTTCGACACCCCGAGCAGCCCAGGTTCCGCCAGCGGGTTTTCAAACAGCGCCTGCATAACGGTACCTGACAGCGCCAGTGCAGCACCGACCAGCATCACCGCTACGGTGCGCGGCAGACGAATTTGCCAGACGAAGAGTTGCCCGTCAGGCCCCAGCCAGCGTTCGGGCCCAATCCAGCTGTCGCCCGCGCAGAGGCTGATACCCGCGGCGACAATCAGCAACAGCGCCAGCAATAGCAAGCGACGTTGGTCGGAACGGTGTTGGCGATGAGCATAATCAAGCATGAGCGTGGTTTTATTAGCGTGTGATGTCTTTGATTTTACGGTCGGTTTGCCAGAGAGCGCAAAGAAAAAAGGCCGCGTGGGCGGCCTTTTTGGTTAGTTCATATTACTCTGCTTTGGGCGTTGCGTTTTCGACACGGCTTTTTAACTTCTGGCCGGGTCTGAAGGTCACCACGCGGCGGGCTGTAATGGGAATATCTTCCCCCGTCTTCGGGTTACGGCCCGGACGTTGGTTTTTGTCTCGCAAATCAAAATTGCCAAAACCGGAGAGTTTTACCTGCTCACCATTTTCCAGAGCACGACGGATCTCTTCGAAAAACAGCTCTACCAGCTCTTTGGCATCCCGTTTGCTAAGCCCAAGCTTATCAAACAGATATTCTGACATTTCAGCTTTTGTAAGCGCCATAGGTTCAATCCCTCAATGATGCCTGGAATCGCTCTTTTAATGCCTCTACACATTTGGCGACGGTAGCGGCAATCTCCTCTTCTTCGAGTGTACGGCTGGTATCCTGAAGGATAAGGCTGATAGCGAGGCTCTTGAAACCTTCTGCTACGCCCTTGCCGCGGTACACGTCAAATAAGTTTACGCCAACTACCTGATTTACGCCAACTTTCTTACATTCGGCCAAAATATCTGCTGCGGGAACGTTTTCCGCGACCACAACCGCGATATCACGGCGGTTCGCCGGGAAGCGGGAGACGTCCTGCGCCTGAGGAATGACGCGGTCTGCAACCGGGCTCCACTCCAGCTCAAACACGATGGTACGGCCGTTCAGGTCCAGCTTACGCTCCAGCTCAGGATGAACAACACCAATGAAACCAATGCGTTTGCCGTCTAAATAGATCGCCGCACTCTGGCCCGGATGCAGGGCTGGAATCGCTTCTGCACGGAATTCAATTTCAGATAATTTACCGGTCAGATCCAGAATGGCTTCCAGATCGCCTTTCATATCGTAGAAATCAACCGTACCTTTTGCCAGGTCCCAGTGCTCTTCATAACGGTTGCCACTGATAGCACCAGCCAGCATGAGATCCTGACGGATGCCTAAATTTGCCTGATTATCCGGTACAAAGCGCAAACCGCTTTCGAAAATTCGCACGCGGTTTTGCTGGCGATTCTGGTTGTAAACGATAGTGCCCAGCAGCCCGGTCCACAGGGACAGACGCATTGCGGACATTTCGCTGGAGATTGGGCTTGGCAGGATCAACGCCTCCTCGCCCGGGTGGATCAGTTGCTGCAGCTTAGGATCAACAAAGCTGTAGGTGATCACTTCCTGGTAGCCTTTGTCGTTAAGCATGGTTTTCACACGCTTCAGGGACAGGTCGGCTTCACGATGGGTACCCATCACCAGACCGGCCTGAACGGGCTCGTCCGGGATGTTGTTGTAGCCGTATACGCGGGCCACTTCTTCCACCAGATCTTCTTCGATTTCCATGTCAAAACGCCAGGATGGCGCAACGGCTTTCCACTCGTCCTGACCTTCGGTCACTTCACAGCCCAGACGCGTCAGAATGTCGGTCACCTGGGCATCGGCAACATGATGACCAATCAGGCGATCGAGCTTGCTGCGGCGCAGGGTAATGGTTGCGCGTTTCGGCAGCGTCGCTTCGTGAGTGACATCGATAACCGGACCGGCTTCACCGCCGCAGATGTCAATCAGCAGGCGAGTCGCTCGCTCCATCGCTTTGTACTGCAGCGCAGGGTCAACGCCACGCTCGTAGCGGTGAGACGCATCGGTGTGCAGGCCATGACGGCGTGCGCGACCGGTGATAGAGAGCGGGCTGAAGAAGGCGCATTCCAGCAGGACGTTTTGCGTTTCGTCATTTACCCCAGAGTGTTCGCCACCGAAGATACCGCCCATCGCCAGCGCTTTGCTGTGGTCAGCAATCACCAGCGTATCCGCGTTCAGCTTCGCTTCGGTGCCGTCAAGCAGAACCAGGGTTTCGCCCTCTTTTGCCATACGGACAACAATACCGCCTTCGATACGATCTTTATCGAACGCATGCATTGGCTGACCCAGTTCCAGCAGAACGTAGTTGGTGACGTCAACCACCGCGTCGATAGAGCGAATGCCGCAGCGGCGCAGCTTCTCTTTCATCCACAGTGGTGTTGGCGCTTTCACGTTGATGCCTTTTACCACGCGGCCGAGGTATCGTGGGCAAGCATCCGCGGCGTCAACCTGAATAGGCAGTACGTCACTGATGGTCGCTTCTACCGGTACGATCTCCGGCGCGTTCAGTTCGGTCTGGTTCAGCACGGCCACGTCGCGCGCCACGCCGATGATACCTAAGCAATCAGCGCGGTTTGGCGTAACGCTGATCTCGATGGTGTTGTCATCAAGCTTCAGGTATTCGCGGATATCGGTGCCAATTGGCGCATCCAGCGGCAGCTCAATGATGCCGTTGTGATCGTCGGAAATACCCAGCTCGGAGAAGGAGCACAGCATACCTTCAGAAGGCTCACCGCGCAGTTTAGCCGCTTTAATTTTGAAATCACCCGGCAGTACCGCACCCACGGTTGCCACGGCGACTTTCAGGCCCTGACGGCAGTTTGGCGCACCGCAAACGATGTCCAGCAGGCGGTCGCCGCCGACATTCACTTTTGTCACGCGCAGTTTGTCGGCGTTCGGATGCTGGCCGCACTCGACCACTTCACCGACCACGACGCCGGTGAAGGCACCGGAAACCGGCTCAACGCCGTCAACTTCCAGGCCCGCCATGGTGATCTGGTCAGACAGCGCGTCGCTGTCCAGCGTGGTATTGACCCATTCGCGTAACCACAGTTCACTGAATTTCATTGTTCTGTCCTGCCCTTATTTAAACTGTTTGAGGAAACGCAGATCGTTTTCGAAGAATGCACGTAAATCGGTCACACCGTAACGCAGCATGGTCAGACGCTCCATGCCCATACCGAAGGCAAAGCCGGAGTACACTTCCGGATCGATACCGACGTTGCGCAGTACATTTGGATGCACCATGCCGCAACCCAGCACTTCCAGCCATTTGCCGTTTTTGCCCATCACGTCAACTTCCGCAGACGGTTCAGTGAACGGGAAGTAGGATGGACGGAAACGAACCTGCAGGTCTTCCTCAAAGAAGTTGTTCAGGAAATCGTGCAGCGTGCCCTTCAGGTTGGTGAAGCTGATGTTTTTATCAACAATCAGACCTTCCATCTGGTGGAACATTGGGGTATGGGTCTGATCGTAATCGTTACGATAGACGCGACCCGGCGCGATGATGCGGATTGGCGGTTCCTGATCCTTCATGGTACGGATCTGTACGCCAGAGGTCTGGGTACGCAGCAGACGCGTGGCGTCAAACCAGAAAGTGTCGTGGTCAGCGCGAGCCGGATGATGGCCAGGAATATTCAGGGCATCGAAGTTGTGATAATCATCTTCAATTTCCGGGCCAGTCGCCACGGTAAAGCCGAGCTCACCGAAGAAACTTTCAATGCGATCGATGGTACGGGTAACCGGATGCAGCCCCCCGTTTTCGATACGGCGACCCGGCAGAGAAACGTCGATCGTCTCTGCGGCCAGGCGCGCATTCAGCACCGCGCTTTCCAGCTCGGCTTTACGCGCGTTCAGTGCCTGCTGCACCTGTTCTTTGGCTTCGTTAATCACCGCACCCGCTGCCGGGCGTTCTTCTGGCGGCAGTTCACGCAGGGTTGTCATTTGAAGGGTCAGGTGCCCTTTCTTCCCAAGATATTCGACGCGGACATTGTCTAACGCGGCAACATCTGAGGCCTGATTAATGGCGGCTGTTGCACTGGCAACCAGCTCTGCGAGATGTGACATGATTTTCCTCATTATGTCGGTGCAGACACCGATTTGGTGGAGTTATTCTCTCAAATTCAGATACAAAAAAAGCCTCCATCGGGAGGCTTATCTGGCGCTGTTTTTCGTTTCATCTTTCACGCGCTAGCCTCCTGGAGTCAGGTGCTAAAGTAAAAGAAGAAGCGGAAAATAGCAGCATTCATGCTTGCGTTACCTTGTTGGGTAAAAACCGTTGAGAACTTATTGAAAAGCCTGCACGGATAAATGTCAATCTTCTGATGGTGTTAAATGAAAAGAGGAGGCAAAGCCCCCTCTCTCAACTGGCTTATGCCAGTGCTGCTTTCGCTTTTTCGACCAGAGCGGTGAACGCTACTTTGTCGAATACTGCGATGTCAGCCAGGATCTTACGGTCGATTTCAACAGAGGCTTTTTTCAGGCCGTTGATGAATTTGCTGTAAGAAATACCGTTCTGACGTGCTGCTGCGTTGATACGCGCAATCCACAGTTGACGGAACTGACGCTTACGCTGACGACGGTCACGGTAAGCGTACTGACCTGCTTTGATAACAGCCTGGAAGGCAACGCGGTATACGCGTGAACGCGCACCGTAGTAGCCTTTAGCTTGTTTCAAAATTTTCTTGTGACGTGCACGTGCAATTACACCACGTTTTACGCGAGCCATGTGTGCTCTCCTGTATCTATTCTAAGTTAAAAAAGTTAAACGTTAACGACTTATGCGTACGGCAGGCACGCGATTACCAGGCCCAGATCGCCTTTAGAAACCATGGCTTTTGGACGCAGGTGACGTTTACGCTTGGTAGCTTTCTTAGTCAGAATGTGACGCAGGTTAGCGTGCTTGTGCTTAAAACCACCTTTACCGGTTTTTTTGAAGCGCTTAGCAGCACCGCGTACGGTCTTAATTTTTGGCATTTTAATAACTTCCACTTCGCATTGTTAAATAAACGAAACATAGGCGAACAAAACCTATGAAACCCGAAGGCTCCACAGATTTTGCTGCTTGAAGGCCTTACTGTTTCTTCTTAGGAGCGAGCACCATGATCATCTGACGGCCTTCGATCTTCGTAGGGAAGGATTCGACTACTGCCAGTTCACTCAGATCTTCACGGACGCGGTTAAGCACTTCCATACCGATCTGTTGGTGGGCCATTTCACGACCGCGGAAACGCAGTGTGATCTTGGCCTTATCGCCATCTTCCAGAAAGCGAATCAGGCTGCGGAGTTTTACCTGATAATCGCCATCGTCGGTACCAGGACGGAATTTGATTTCCTTAACCTGGATAACTTTTTGCTTCTTCTTCTGTTCCTTAGAAGACTTACTCTTTTCATAAAGGAACTTGCCGTAGTCCATGATACGACAAACTGGCGGTTCGGCGTTAGGGCTGATTTCAACTAAATCTACTCCAGCTTCTTCAGCCTTTTCGATTGCTTCTCTCAGACTCACAATCCCCAGCTGCTCGCCTTCCAGACCTGTTAAGCGAACTTCCTGGGCGCGAATCTCGCCATTGATACGATTCGGACGTGCCGTTTGAACTCGTTTTCCGCCTTTAATACCTTATTCCTCCAGTTGTTGAAGACTGCGGCTGCGAATCTCTTGTTGCAGCTTCTCAATCACTTCACTTACGTCCAGGCTGCCCAGGTCTTTACCACGGCGGGTGCGAACGGCAACTTTGCCTGCTTCCACCTCTTTATCACCACAGACCAACATATACGGGACACGACGTAAAGTGTGCTCGCGGATTTTAAAGCCAATCTTCTCATTTCTCAAGTCTGCTTTTACGCGAATGCCCGCATTTTGTAGTTTCTGCGTCAATTCTTTAACGTAATCTGCCTGAGAATCGGTAATGTTCATCACCACTACCTGCACTGGCGCAAGCCAGGTTGGGAAGAAGCCCGCGAACTCTTCGGTCAGGATGCCGATGAAGCGCTCCAGTGAACCGAGGATTGCACGGTGAATCATAACCGGTACCTGACGTTCGTTGTCTTCGCCAACATAAGAGGCGCTTAAACGCTGCGGCAGGGAGAAGTCCAGCTGTACAGTACCGCACTGCCATGCGCGATCGAGGCAGTCATACAGGGTAAATTCAATTTTCGGACCGTAGAATGCGCCCTCGCCCAGCTGGTATTCGAACGGAATACCGTTCTCTTCCAGCGCCACGGCGAGATCCGCTTCTGCGCGATCCCATGTCTCATCGCTACCGATACGTTTTTCCGGACGCGTTGAGAGTTTGACCACGATCTTCTCAAAGCCAAAGGTGCTGTACATATCGTAGACCATACGAATACAGGCGTTAACTTCATCACGAACCTGATCTTCAGTACAGAAGATATGCGCATCATCCTGAGTAAAGCCACGAACACGCATCAGACCGTGAAGCGCACCTGATGGCTCGTTACGGTGGCAGCTACCGAACTCCGCCATACGCAGCGGCAGGTCACGGTAGGATTTCAGACCCTGGTTGAAGATCTGAACGTGGCCCGGGCAGTTCATTGGCTTAATGCAGTATTCACGGTTCTCGGACGAGGTGGTGAACATCGCATCTTTGTAGTTGTCCCAGTGGCCGGTTTTTTCCCACAGCACACGGTCCATCATGAACGGGCCTTTTACTTCCTGGTACTGGTACTCTTTCAGCTTGGAGCGTACGAACGTTTCCAGTTCACGGAAGATGGTCCAGCCGTCGTTATGCCAGAATACCATACCCGGCGCTTCTTCCTGCATGTGATACAGGTCAAGCTGTTTACCGATTTTACGGTGGTCACGCTTCGCCGCTTCTTCCAGGCGCTGCAGATAGGCGTTCAGGGCTTTTTTATCGGCCCATGCGGTACCATAAATACGCTGCAACATTTTGTTGTTGCTGTCGCCACGCCAGTAGGCGCCTGCGATCTTCATCAGTTTAAAGTGATGACAGAAACGCATATTCGGCACGTGCGGTCCACGGCACATGTCGATGTATTCTTCGTGATGGTACAAGCCTGGCTTGTCATCATGAGAGATGTTCTCGTCAAGAATAGAGACTTTATAGCTCTCGCCACGCTTGACGAAGGTTTCACGCGCTTCGTGCCAGCTGACTTTCTTCTTGATGACGTCATAGTTCGTTTCGGCGAGCTCGTGCATACGTTTTTCGAGCGCGTCGATATCTTCCTGGGTCAGGGTGTGGTCAAGGTCAACGTCATAGTAGAAACCGTTGTCGATAACCGGACCAATCGCCATTTTGGTGTTTGGCCACAGCTGCTTGATAGCATGACCTAACAGGTGCGCACAGGAGTGACGAATGATCTCCAGACCTTCTTCGTCTTTCGCGGTGATGATTGCAAGCGTCGCATCGTTTTCAATCAGATCGGACGCATCAACCAGCTCACCGTTCACACGGCCGGCGATGGTCGCTTTCGCGAGGCCAGGACCGATATCCAGGGCAACATCCATTGGGCTAACAGCGCGGTCGAAATGGCGTTGGCTGCCATCAGGAAGAGTAATTACAGGCATTTTATATCCTTATTTGCAGTGATGCCCCACACATAAGAGCATATACAAAGAAAATAATCGTGATTAAACAGTAGATTACGAAACATCTGACCAACAATCGTCAAATTGGTTCGTTATCCTGCACCTGCCGAATTCAGATAAATGCGGGTTTACGGCAAGGGACTTAATGTTAACACTAACAGCAAGGGGATTGCACCCTCTGCTGCCACAATGAAGGACTGGCATGTTGCAGATAGTTGCAGATTGCGTCTCTCTGGCACTCGCATTTCGCCGATGCTGAGCTAACTTTGAACAGGCCTTTAAAATCCACAGGTGCTTACCATGAACGTATCCAGTAGAACGGTAGTGATATTAAATATCCTGTCAGCAACCGGTTTATTGTTGATTCTCGCCGATCGATTCCACTGGTTCTGAGCTGAACCCCATACCGGCATAACCCGATTGCTTCCGGGAAGGGGCATATTTCGGTCCCGTTTGATAGACTATGCGTATCAACGGACAAGGATTAGGTTATGCCAACAAAACGATTTGCCGTAAAACACTGGAAAATGGTGCTGGTGCTGATTGCCATCTGCGGCGCAATGCTGCTACTTCGTTGGGCGGCAATGATTTGGGGTTAGAGAATCAGAAGGGACGTCTGGCAGAGATGAGAAACGGGCCGATATTTTCGGCCCGCCATGATTACATTCTATAACCCAGTGAAACGGTGGTTCTGCGATCGGTATGTTCAGGCGCGCTTGCTGGTGGTGAAGAGTTCCAGGTCACGTTGTAGGCCACTTTCAAACCGAAGTGTTCATTGATAGCCACGTTCAGGGCACTTTCAGAGTTCAGCGTTGTATCCTCGGCACCAAACACAGACACACCCTGAGTGAATTTGGTGTTATCGGTCATCTGCCATGCGTAGGTACCTGACGCATAACCCAGCGGCTGGGTTTCATCTTCGCCGTTGGTGTACTCGTCGTAGCGAACACCAGGACCGAATTCAAAACGGAAGCTGTGTACAGGCCCATTCAGGAACTGACGACCATAACCCGTCGTGAATACATCACGCTGGCGATAGCCATTATAACGGTCGGTTAACCAGCTTGCCTGACCGAATATGTAGTCATAGTCGGTCATGTTGTAACGGCTACGTCCACCTGCCGCATATTTCTCGGAAGAGCGTTCATCGTTAGCGGACGTGTTGCTGGCATTCCCCCACAGCGACCATGCTGTGGTATTACCGTACCAGGTCAGGGTGCTGTCCGCCGTCAGAGAAGAGCTTTTTGTGTTACCTGATTGCGCGAGATACCCGGCATTCAGATTACCTTCGAAGGGTTTTTTGGCAGTGGAGGGATCGTCCATGACAGTAAAAACGGTGTCATCGGCGGTTGCATTCAGTGATGCAAATACGCCACCCGCCAGCATCAGTGCTGCGGGTACTGTCTTCAAAAGCTTCATTTTATTTAAGGAGTCCGTACAACAAAAAAAGAGACCACCACGGTCTCGGAAACTTTCTTGAGGATCAATGACAAGGCGTCCAGAGAAAGGTAACAAATTATAAAAAGGCGCAAATAACATAGCAATATTTTCTTATTTCATTTTTTGAATAAGAACGATCCCAAAGCGCGTTTTATTTTATATATCTTTTATCACGCTTGTTTCAGCATTCATTTTTAAAATCATACTGTTATTTACATTGCCTTCCTGTCGATCGGTGCCAGGCTTAAAAGAACCCATACTAAAAGGAGGTTATGATGGCTTCTATTTATACGCTGACACTCTCCCCTTCCCTCGACTCCGCGACTATCACCCCGCACATTTACCCTGAAGGTAAACTACGCTGTAGCGCCCCTGTGTTTGAGCCGGGCGGCGGCGGCATTAACGTGGCGCGCGCCATTACCCATCTTGGCGGTAAAGCCACCGCCATATTCCCTGCCGGGGGTGCCACGGGGGAACATCTTGTCTCTTTGCTGGCGGATGAACAGGTTGCCGTAGACACCGTAGCGGCCCAGGACTGGACCCGGCAGAATCTGCATGTCCACGTCGAATCCAGCGGGGAACAGTATCGTTTCGTGATGCCGGGCGCCAGACTGAGCGATGATGAGTTTCGTCAACTGGAAGAGAAGGTACTGACCATTGAAAGCGGCTCACTGCTGGTTATCAGCGGTAGTCTGCCGCCAGGCGTCAAAACGGAAAAGCTGACGGCGCTGGTTAAGGCAGTGCTTCAGCGTGGTATCCGCTGCATCGTCGACAGCTCAGGTGAAGCCCTGCAGGCGGCGTTAGTCCCCGGGCAGCTTGAACTCGTTAAACCTAACCAGAAAGAGCTTAGCGCGCTTGTGAATCGCGAACTTAACCAGCCTGATGACGTGCGCACCGCCGCAGAAGAACTGGTTCGCAGCGGCAAAGCGCACCGCGTGGTCGTCTCTCTCGGTCCTCAGGGGGCGCTGGCTGTCGACAAGACGGGCTTTGTGCAGGTTGTGCCGCCGCCCATGAAAAGCCAGAGTACCGTGGGTGCGGGTGACAGCATGGTCGGCGCGATGGCGCTAAAACTGGCGCAGGGTGCTTCTCTTCTGGAAATGACGCGTTATGGCGTCGCGGCGGGGAGTGCCGCCACCATTAATCAGGGGACGCGGCTGTGTTCGCTTGCCGATACGCAGAAAATCGTCGATTACCTTTCAAAAGACTGACCCCGATTCCCCTTCCCAACCGAAGGGGAATTTGCCTTAAAGTCGCCAAATATGGCATATCGACTATGCTAAAAAAACTTTCAGAATAACAACGAGGTGAATTATGAGCAGTGGTGATATCACCCGCTATGTCGCAACCATCAATCTTCGTGAAGCGTCGCTGACCGAGCTGAACGAGCTCAATAACGCCTTTACTCGCGCGAATTTTCTGCTCACGCTGACGGACGATGACGGCCATATTCATGATTTAGGCACGCTGACATTTGGTTTGATCGCGGCCCTGAGTGAAGAAGACGTTCACGCCCTGGCCGCCAGCCTGGTGGAAAGTGTGACCGACAAGCCCGCCGACATCACCGTGGAAACGTGGGAAAGCTGGCATAAAAAAGAACAATAAGTGCGCTGCATGAATTTAAACCGCTCAGGTGTGCGTTAGTTCGTATTTTTTTACCGCAATTATGCGCTAACTTTATGATCTGGCAGACAACATGGGAGAGTCAACATGTGGCAGGCTATCAGTCATCTTTTAAGTGAGCAACTGGGTGAAGGTGAAATTGAACTGCGTAACGAACTGCCAGGCGGAGAGATCCACGCCGCGTGGCATTTACGCTACGCAGGACGCGATCTTTTCGTGAAGTGTGATGAGCGAGAACTGCTCCCGATATTCACCGCTGAAGCCGACCAGCTGGAACTGTTGTCTCGCAGTAAAACGGTGACAGTACCGCAGGTGCTGGCTCTGGGCAGCGACCGGGACTACAGTTTCCTTGTCATGGACTATCTCCCTCCCCGCCCGCTGGATGCCCATAACGCCTTCATTCTCGGGCAACAGCTCGCGCGCCTGCACCAGTGGAGCGACCAGCCCCAGTTTGGGCTCGATTTTGACAACGACCTTTCCACTACCCCACAGCCCAACGCCTGGCAGCGTCGGTGGTCGACGTTTTTTGCCGAACAGCGCATCGGATGGCAGCTTGAACTGGCCGCCGAAAAAGGGCTGGAATTTGGCAATATTGATGCCATCGTTGAGCATGTACAACAGCGCCTGGCCTCCCATCAGCCGCAGGCATCTCTGCTGCACGGCGATTTATGGTCCGACAACTGCGCGCTGGGTCCCAACGGCCCCTATATCTTCGACCCGGCCTGCTACTGGGGTGACAGAGAGTGCGATCTGGCCATGCTGCCCCTGCATCCAGAGCAGCCCCCGCAAATATATGATGGCTATCAGTCAGTCTCCCCTCTGCCGTCCGATTTTCTCGAGCGCCAACCGGTGTATCAGCTTTATACGCTGATGAACCGCGCTATCCTTTTTGGCGGGCAGCATCTGGTCAACGCCCAGCGTGCGCTTGAACGCGTACTTGCGGCATAGGGACAAATCGGGTGGCCGTGCCGCCACCCTCATCTGTCAGAGAAAACCCAGCAGTGAGAAGAAGAAGTATCCCGCCACAATGATGATAATGGGGAGAATATAGAGCGGGAAAATTTGCAGGAAAATGGTGTGACGCGGTACCACAATGCGGGATTCAATCTGCTCCCGGCTCATTCCTTCCGGGCCTTTCGCCTGTTCCAGAATTAACTGATCCTCAACGCCTTCGCGCAGAAAACGGGTCTGGCGACTCATTCGCGCGCCGGATGCCTGTAACGCCATGGCAATAAAAATCAACGCATAGATGACCCAGAACCCAATATTAAGCTGCTGGTGAAAATCCGGCGTTGGCGAGTTGAACCAGAAGACATTCAGGAACGGGGTGTTGAACCGCATCATCTCAATCATGACATGCGCAAAATCAAGCATGACGGCATTTATGCCTGGCTGTTTTTCGCTGTGATCGTACATAAATTTGAGCACAGAAATCAGCGTAGAGATGACGGCGGGAATAAAAATCACCCAGCCAGCAATACGTTTTAAGACAGCAATGCGTCCAGCTTGTTGATACGTCATCAGTTCCTCTTCATAAAGACGCGTTATTTGTGGCTAAGTCTACCTGCTGGACAGCATTTTCGCCCGATCTTTGAAAGCAATATGCTAAATTGCTAAGTGTGCTTAGCACTTATCGTCTGTCGAACACCCTGGATAAGGAGACGTTGTGATGTCGACACCGCGCCAGATACTTGCCGCTATTTTTGACATGGATGGATTACTGATTGATTCCGAGCCGTTGTGGGATCGCGCCGAGCTGGACGTGATGGCCAGCCTGGGCGTTGATATCAGCCGCCGTAATGAACTTCCCGACACGCTGGGCCTGCGCATTGATATGGTCGTAGACCTCTGGTACGCCCACCAGCCGTGGAGTGGCCCAGATCGCGACGAAGTCACCGCGCGCATTATCAGCCGCGCCATCGCGCTGGTGGAGGAGAACAAGCCGCTATTGCCTGGCGTGCGTGAAGCGGTCGCGTTGTGTAAGGCTCAGGGGCTGAAGGTGGGCCTGGCCTCCGCTTCACCGCTGCATATGCTGGAAAAAGTGCTCATTATGTTTGAGCTGCGCGACAGTTTTGACGCCCTGGCGTCAGCTGAAAAGTTGCCCTACAGCAAACCGCATCCGCAGGTCTATATGGACTGCGCCGCTAAGCTTGGTCTTGATCCGCTTACCTGTGTCGCGCTGGAAGATTCCGTTAACGGCATGATCGCGTCCAAAGCCGCACGTATGCGCTCCATTGTGGTTCCGGCAGAGGAAGGCCGCCACGATCCCCGTTTTGCCCTTGCCGATGTGAAGCTTAATTCGCTGACAGAACTCACGGCGCATCACCTTAAGGGCGGCTAACAACATGCTCCATTTGTGACAAACAGTTACACCGTCACCTCTTCCGCCTACTGTATAAAAACCCTATACTGTATGAATTGACAGTTTCGTGGGTTTTATCATGACGGCGGAAGGCCACCTCCTTTTTTCCATAGCGTGCGCAGTATTTGCCAAAAACGCTGAACTCACTCCCGTGCTCGCACAGGGGGACTGGTGGCATATTGTCCCTTCCGCCGTATTGACCTGTCTGCTGCCCGATATTGATCATCCCAAATCATTTCTTGGGCAACGCCTGAAGTGGGTCTCGAAACCCATCGCCCGCGCGTTCGGCCACCGGGGGTTTACGCACAGCCTGCTGGCCGTTTTTGGGCTGCTTACCCTTTTTTATTTAAAAGTGCCCGAAAGCTGGATCGTCCCTGCTGATGCCATTCAGGGGATGGTGCTCGGCTACTTAAGCCATATTCTTGCCGATATGCTGACGCCCGCTGGCGTTCCACTTCTCTGGCCGTGTCGCTGGCGCTTTCGTTTTCCCATCCTTGCACCACAGAAAGGGAACCAGCTTGAGCGCGTATTGTGCATGGCGCTCTTCGCTTACGCCGTCTGGATGCCACAGACATTGCCCGAAAACAGTGCAGTGCGCTGGTCTTCGCAGATGATCAATTCGCTGCAATTTCAGTTCAATCGCTTTATTCATCACCAGATTGAACAGTAAACCAACAAAATCATTCCGTTTGTCATAAACCATTCCATTTGGATATAAGCGCAACATCACACTTCTGCTAACCTTCCGCCAACAGGATCGGGAAAAACCGATCCCATAATAAATCAGGAGAACGGGGATGAATTTTCCACTCATCGCGAACGTTGTTGTGTTCGTTGTATTGCTATTGCTTCTCGCGCAGACGCGCCACAAACAGTGGAGCCTGGCGAAAAAAGTGCTGGTTGGTCTGGCCATGGGTGTCGTATTTGGTCTGGCGTTGCAGGCGATTTATGGCTCCGATAATCCAGTTCTGAAAGACTCTATTCAGTGGTTCAACATTGTCGGCAACGGCTATGTCCAGCTGCTGCAGATGATCGTGATGCCGCTGGTGTTCGCCTCTATTCTGAGTGCCGTTGCCCGCCTACATAACGCCACTCAACTGGGTAAAATCAGTTTTCTGACCATTGGTACCCTGCTGTTTACCACGCTGATCGCCGCGCTGGTGGGTGTGCTGGTAACCAACCTGTTTGGCCTGACGGCCGAAGGTCTGGTGCAGGGCACGGCTGAGACAGCACGCCTGACCGCGATTCAAACCAACTACGTGGGTAAAGTAGCCGATCTGACGGTTCCGCAGATGGTGCTCTCCTTCATTCCGAAGAACCCGTTTGCTGACCTGACCGGCGCCAGCCCAACGTCCATCATCAGCGTGGTGATCTTCGCGGCATTCCTCGGTGTGGCCGCACTGAAGCTGCTGAAAGACGATGCGCCGAAAGGCGAGCGTGTGCTGACGGCGATTGATACCCTGCAAAGCTGGGTGATGAAGCTGGTGCGTCTGGTCATGCAGCTGACGCCATACGGCGTGCTGGCGCTGATGACCAAAGTGGTTGCGGGCTCTAACCTGCAGGACATCATTAAGCTGGGCAGTTTTGTCGTCGCCTCTTATCTGGGCCTGGGCATCATGTTCGTGGTGCACGGTATCCTGCTGGGCGTGAACGGCGTCAGCCCGCTGAAATACTTCCGCAAAGTCTGGCCGGTACTGACCTTTGCCTTCACCAGCCGCTCCAGCGCCGCGTCTATTCCACTGAACGTTGAAGCGCAGACCCGTCGCCTGGGCGTGCCAGAATCTATCGCCAGCTTCTCTGCGTCCTTTGGTGCCACCATCGGCCAGAACGGCTGTGCGGGTCTCTACCCGGCGATGCTGGCGGTGATGGTTGCCCCGACCGTGGGTATCAACCCGCTGGATCCGGTCTGGATCGCCACGCTGGTCGGCATTGTGACTATCAGTTCCGCCGGTGTTGCCGGTGTTGGTGGCGGCGCAACCTTCGCTGCGCTGATTGTGCTGCCTGCACTGGGTCTGCCAGTGACGCTGGTCGCGCTGCTGATCTCCGTTGAACCGCTGATCGACATGGGTCGTACCGCGCTGAACGTGAGCGGCTCCATGACCGCCGGTACGCTGACCAGCCAGTGGCTGAAGCAGACCGACAAAGCCATTCTGGAAAGTGAAGACGACGCCGAACTGGCGCACCGGTAATCGCCGGGAAATAAAAAAACCGCCTGGTGGCGGTTTTTTTATGGCTGTTATTCTTCAACCTCTTCATCCTGGCGGATTTGCACCGCCCATCGCTGGGCAGACTCCGGCACGGAAAACGTCGGCGATCGACGGAAATGCTCCCCCATCAGGACAAACGCCACATATTTACCACGAAGCTGCCAGACATCACGAAAACCCTCCACTTTCAGGGCATGGTCAGGCGGCGCTGGTTCCACGCGGGGCACATAGCTAATAACCTGGCGGTTTTGTTGACGAAGAGGTTTCATAAGCGACGGGTTCACTAAAGCAAATTCTTGAAGCAGGAAAATTCTATGATAGCCGATTCTGCTCCCTTCCGTCGCGCTCCGAATGGCTGAGAGGGCTCCTTTCGTTAATGGCGGCATGTGAAAACTCTTAGTTCGCGAGCTATCTCACGACATTGTTCTATCCTTAATAGGGTTTTTAGCAATGGATAAAGGAGAAGCGTGCAATGTCGAACAAAGATAATACACATCAATCACCGATTCATGGCACTGAAGAATCTCAACCGGGTATGGACTCTCTCGCCCCTGCTGACGGCTCTCACCGCCCCTCGCCAGGCCCTTCCGCCCCCGGCGAACAGCCTACCGCACCGGGAAGCATGAAATCACCGGACACCGGGAACGAGAAGCTGAAATCGCTTGAGCCACACCGTAAAGGTGGTGAAGGTTTTGCACTCACGACCAATCAGGGCGTGCGCATTGCTGACGATCAAAACTCTCTTCGCGCCGGCTCGCGCGGCCCCACCCTGCTGGAAGACTTTATCCTGCGGGAAAAAATTACCCATTTCGACCACGAGAGAATTCCGGAACGTATCGTTCACGCGCGCGGCTCGGCTGCGCATGGCTACTTCCAGCCGTACAAGAGCCTGAAAGCGATCACCAAAGCAGATTTCCTCTCCGACCCGGATAAAATTACCCCGGTGTTTGTCCGATTCTCCACCGTCCAGGGGGGCGCGGGTTCAGCAGACACGGTGCGTGATATTCGCGGTTTCGCCACCAAGTTTTATACCGAAGAGGGTATTTTTGATCTGGTGGGCAATAACACCCCGGTGTTTTTCATTCAGGATGCGCATAAATTTCCTGACTTTGTCCATGCGGTAAAACCGGAGCCCCACTGGGCCATACCGCAGGGACAAAGTGCGCACGACACCTTCTGGGACTATATCTCTCTGCAACCTGAAACGTTACACAACGTGATGTGGGCGATGTCTGACCGGGGTATTCCGCGCAGCTATCGCACGATGGAGGGGTTTGGTATTCACACCTTCCGTATGATTAACGCGGAAGGAAAAGCCACATTCGTCCGGTTCCACTGGAAGCCGGTGGCGGGCAAAGCCTCGCTGGTGTGGGATGAGGCGCAGAAGCTGACCGGGCGCGATCCAGACTTCCATCGTCGAGAGCTGTGGGAGTCCATTGAAGCCGGCGATTTCCCTGAATATGAACTGGGCCTGCAGCTCATTCCGGAAGAGGACGAATTTAAGTTTGATTTCGACCTTCTTGACCCGACCAAACTGATCCCCGAGGAGCTGGTGCCGGTTCAACTGGTGGGGAAAATGGTGCTCAACCGTAACCCGGATAATTTCTTTGCCGAGAACGAGCAGGCCGCGTTCCACCCGGGGCATATCGTGCCGGGACTGGATTTCACCAACGATCCGCTCTTACAGGGACGTTTGTTCTCGTACACCGATACGCAGATCAGCCGCCTTGGCGGGCCGAACTTCCACGAAATTCCAATTAACCGTCCGACCTGCCCGTACCACAATTTCCAGCGCGACGGGATGCATCGTCAGGATATTGATACCAATCCGGCTAACTACGAGCCTAACTCGATCAACGATAACTGGCCGCGCGAAACACCGCCAGGCCCGAAACGCGGAGGTTTTGAGTCGTACCAAGAGCGTATCGATGGCAACAAAATTCGCGAGCGCAGCCCTTCCTTCGGCGAGTATTACGCCCATCCTCGCCTCTTCTGGAACAGCCAGACGCCGATTGAGCAGCAGCACATCATCGGTGGCTTTAGCTTCGAGTTGAGTAAGGTGGTGCGCACCTACATCCGCGAGCGCGTGGTCGATCAGCTTGCGCACATTGATATTCAGCTCGCCCAGAGCGTGGCGGATAACCTGGGTATTACCCTGACCGACGAGCAGCGCAACCTTGCTCCGCCAAAAGAGGTCAACGGCGTGAAGAAAGATCCGTCGCTGAGTCTGTATGCGGTGCCAGGTGGCTCAATTAAAGGCCGCGTGGTCGCCATCCTGCTGAACGATAAAACCCGGGCCAGTGACGTACTGGGCATTATGCAGGCGCTGAAAACCCAGGGCGTACACGCCAAACTGCTTTATTCCCGAATGGGTGAAGTGACGGCTGATGACGGTTCCGTGCTGCCGGTGGCTGCGACCTTTGCCGGGGCACCCTCGCTGACCGTCGATGCGGTGATTGTGCCGTGCGGGGATATTGCCAGCCTGTTGAACAACGGTGACGCCGTCTATTACCTGCTGGAAGCTTATAAGCACCTGAAACCGATCGCGTTGTCCGGCGATGCGCGTCAGTTTAAATCCCAGCTGAAGGTTGCCGAGCAAGGTGAGGACGGCATTGTCGAGGGCGATAACGTGGACGACGCCTTTATGACGACGCTGTTTGACCTGCTCGCCGCTCACCGCGTCTGGTCACGCAGCAGCAAGATTGACCAGATCCCGGCGTAAAAAAATGCCGGGTGGCGCTTGCGCTTACCCGGCCTATAAAAGTTTGCAGACCGTTCGTAGGCCGGGTAAGGCGAAGCCGCCCCCCCGGCACTTCTCACAGATCCCGGAATGTCCCCAACCGATACCCGCGTTCGGCAATCGCGTATTTCAGCGACGGCGACGTCAGCACATCCAGCTCCGCCAGGCGCGGCCAGCAGTACGCGCTCTTGCGCACGATATTGTCGACAAATGCGGGGTGTGCCATGACCTCCAGTGACTTTTCTCCCCGGGCTGCAGAATCATCCAGCACCTTCAGGAACAGCGCTTCGTCGATCGCCTCGCCGTAAAATGCGCTGCTGAACCCTGCGGTGGTTGTCACCGCACTGTCCGGCAACCCTTGCACCTCACGATCCACGCGCATCGCTACGCCTTTGCGTTGGGCAAACGCCGCAACGATCGGGAAAATAGCCGGGATCATATGCACGTGGTGATGGCTGTCGATGTGTGTTGGCAGCTCACCAAACAGATCAGCAAAGCGGTTGAACTGACAGTCCAGCTCGCGGGCAATCTCTTCCAGCGGCAGAGCGTCCTGCTCCGCCTGTTCCCAAATCCATTTACCTAACTGTCCGTCACGGGTCAGGCCCGGCATTGGCGTAAGCGGCATACCGAGCGTCAGCACAAAATGCATCCCGACGCCCAGCTCAGGCACGTCGCGGCTTAGCTGCGCCGCGTGTTCAACCGCTTCACCATTAACCAGTGCCGTAGTGGATGTCACAACCCCCCGGCGACAGGCTTCAATAATGCCGTAGTTCTGACCTTTCGAGAGGCCAAAGTCATCAGCATTAACGATCAGCAGGTTTTCCATTGTGCGTCCTCTCAGTGGTGTTTGAACTTCAGCTTCTCAATCGTGGCGGCAAAGTTCGGCAACCATTTTTCATGCGCCAGGATCATCTCTGCTGCAAGCTGCTCCGCATCGCGGTCGGAATGCACCAGCGGGCTGAGGTTCAGTGCCAGAAGCACGTCATTCAGCTCGCCGCTCAGCGCCGCCTGACTTGCCGCCACTTCAAAGCCTTTAATGGTGTGGATCAGACCCATAACTTTGTCATCAAAATGAGTAATGCGCGGATGCGGTTTAGCGCCATCGCGTCCCAGAATGCAGGTCATCTCAACGGCCCAGTCAGCCGGGATATTGTCGATGTGGCCGTGGTGCGGCACGTTAACGTAGTGCTCCGCTTGCTTGTCGTTGTAGATGGCGTTGATCACTTCACACGCCGCATCGGAATAATAGGCCCCGCCGCGCTGCTCAAGCTCTTTCGGCTTGACGTTCAGGTTCGGATCTTTATACAAGTCGAACAGCTGCTTCTCAACTTTCTGAACGATTTGCGCCCGCGCGCCCCCCTTGTAATACTCGCCCATTTCGATGGCCAGCATCTCTTTCTGCTTGAAGTAATAAAGCAGGTAGGAGCACGGCAGCAGATTCAACGAGCGGATCAGCCCTTCGCTGAACGGCAGGTCAAAGATGTTTTTCACAGACGCAGCGGTCAGACGACCCGAGGCGACCCCGTCCAGCAGTTCAGCAAAACGCGATGTTCCGTTCACGATGACATCTTTAATGAACACCATATGGTTCAAACCGAACAGATCGATAGAGAGATCGTCATTATCGTTCAGTTCCAGCACGTCACGGATAAACATTTTCATGCCGACTGGAATATTACAGACGCCAATAAAGCGCCTGAAACCGGTATGACGATAAACTGCTTCGGTCACCATCCCTGCCGGGTTAGTGAAGTTAATCACCCACGCGTCTGGACAGATTTCCTCCACGTCTTTAACGATGTCGAAAATAACCGGAATGGTACGCAGGCCTTTGAACAGGCCACCGGCACCGTTAGTTTCCTGACCGAGATAACCGTGGCTCAACGGAATACGCTCGTCCAGTTCACGCGCTTTCAACTGGCCAACGCGCAGCTGGGTGGTTACGAAATCTGCATCTTCCAGCGCCAGTCGACGATCCAGCGTTTTATGCACGGTCAGAGGTACGCCCGCTTTCTCAACCATGCGCTGGCACAGGTCGAAAATAATATTCAGCTTCTCCTGACCTTCCTCCACGTCCACCAGCCATAATTCGCTGACCGGTAATTCATGATAACGTTTCAGAAAACCTTCAAGTAATTCCGGGGTATAGCTGCTGCCGCCACCAATGGTTACGACTTTTAATTTCTTTTGCATAATATCTCCCTTTGCGTATCAGGTTAATCGCCTGCAAGGTATAGCGTACTCTTCCCGCTATTTGGGCAAGCCATTAAAGCAATATTCGTGGCGGATAAAACCGCCGAAAGTTAGTTCATTACCGTCAAACTTTTGCGGTAACTGTTCGGGGTGAATGACGTTAATTTCTTAAACGTTTTAATAAACAGGCTGGGGCTACTGTATCCCGATTCGTAAGCAATATCGGTGACCGAGTAGTTAGTAATTTCCAGCTGTTTTTTGGCAAAGTTAATGCGGATGTCATTAATAATTTGCACAGGTGTTTTACGATAATACCGCTGCGTCGCGCGGGTCAGATATTCCTGGGATTTCCCCGACAGGGAAACCATATTCTCCAGCGCATTGTCACTGAACTGGGCTTTATCGTGCATCAGTTCAACAGTGCTGCGCAGCCACTGTGGAATATCATCCGTCACCTGCTGCTCTTCACGATGATGACGCAGCCGGTTCATCACATAGAAAGTCACCGTTTCAATAAACTCGTCAAATTCATTTTCACGGAAGTTAAGCGAGGCAATAACCGTTTCAATCCAGGTCATGAACTCGTTTTTCACGCGATAAACCTGAGACGCCACAAAGCAGAACGGTACCAGCGGCAGATAGTGCTTTTCAAAGAAGCGCCTGCTGACGCCGACATTCAGAATGCGGGTTGCACCGAATTCGTAAAAGCTCTGGTGATAGGAACCCATCGGCAGGAAGACAAAATCCCCTCGCTCAAGCAGAACGCGCTTACCGTTGATCTCCTGGTAGTAGCGGCCGGTCAGAACAATCGTGAACTCGTAGTAGTCATGCTGGTGCAGACCACTGGCGCTCTCCGTCTTGTTGTAGATAACCACGTGAAAATTTTTGCCATTAAACAGCTGCTGTTCAAGTGCGGTTTTAATTTCCATCGTGCTGACCTCCTTCTGCAACATCCGATTTAGTGCATTTTCTCGTGAAGCTCAATCAACTCCGCCACCAGCTCGCGCGCCAGCATGGAGGTCATCAGGTGATCCTGCGCGTGTACCAGCACCAGGCTGACCTTCATCTTTCCTTCACCCTGATCGCTTTCAATAAGCTTTGTCTGCACCAGGTGCGCTTCGTTCAGCGCGGTACGGGACTGCTCCATCATGGTTTTTGCGGCGGCAAAATCACCCTGCTTGGCCTGCTTCAGTGCGGCATACGCCAGGCTGCGGGCCTGCCCGGAGTTGATGATAAGCCCCATCACCACTTCTTCAAGATCGTTCTCTGCGGCGTCGTCTGCGACGATATTATCCAAATCTAACATGTTTAAGCTCCTTGTGGCTGACGCGGGTTTCCCCGCGTCGGTCAATCTTAGAATTTCAGTGAGAGGGCAATGTCCTCTTCGCTCTCTTCTTCATCAATGATGGTGGCAGCTTTGTTCGCAATCGCCACGAATGGCATGTAGAGCAGGGTCGCAATCCCGAGGTTGAATATCGCCAGCAGGAAGGCCGCGACGCTACCGTTGGTATTGAAGAACGCGCCCAGTCCCGCTGGCATGGTCCACGGTGCAATGTTGGTCACCGGCGGAATAATGCCCATGTAGTAAGCCGTCAGGGTGATGGCTGCCAGCAGTGGTTGAACCAGGATGAACGGAATGAACATGACCGGGTTCATGATGATTAGCAGGCCAAACAGAATCGGTTCGTTAATCTGGAAGATACCTGATGGCAGCGCCAGTTTGGCTACCTGACGATAGTCAGCACGACGAGAGACAATAAAGACCGCGATGATCAGACCCAAGGTCGCCCCGGTACCACCCAGGAAGATATAGGAGTCAAGCATCGGCTTCGCCCACACATGGAAGGTTTTACCTGCCGCCAGCGCCGCGTCAACGGAGCCGTACTGCTGGTAAAGTGCCACGTTTTCCAGTGCCCACGGGGTCATAATTCCGCTATCCAGCGCAGCCAGTGCCAGTGAACCATGTACGCCGAAGAACCACAGCAGAGAGGTGAAAATCACATACGCCCAACCGACCACACCACCCATCGACGCCAGCGGCGTGGAAATAGAATCCATGATGATCTGGTGGAAGTTCGTACCCCAGTGAGAGAGCGCCCAGGCAATAATCCCCATAATGGAGAGAATAATAAAGCCCGGAATCAACGCGGAAAATGAACGAGAAACGGACGTCGGTACGCTATCCGGCAAGCGGATAACCCAGTTGCGACGAATAATAAAGGTGAACATTTCCGCCACCACCAGACCGATAACAATACCGGAGATGATGTTCGCCCCACCCAACCAGTTGGCGCCGACGGCATACGCCTCCCCTACGCTGTAAGGCGTGACGGTCATAAATGCAGCAACGGATAATAACCCGGCAGCCAGCGGATCCACTTTTCGCTCTTCTGCCAGTGCCATGCCAATAAAGAAAGGCGCCATCAGCGACATAATACCTAACGTACCGTTATATACGTTGCCGCCGATGGCTTTAAAACCATTAAGGGTTTCAATTGTGGAAGCGTCTAACCGAATGCCTAATGAATAAAAGAAGGAACCTTCACCAAAGCTCAGAAAAACGTTGTTAATTAAAACGAACATGGCCCCGGCCAGCGTCAACGGCATTAATTTAATAAAGCCGTTTTTAATGGCATTAACGTGAGGCTGCTTTCCTATTTTAACAGCAAAAGGAAGGAGTACCTTTTCAAGTGAAGCGATGACTTTACTCATAGGTAAATACCCTTAAATGCCGTAACTCGTGTTACGGCGTATTGTGTGTGAAATAACTCTTTGACGGGAAAAATAAAAATTAATTAGCAGCTTTTTTAATGGCTGCCACAGCAGCTTTCAGAACACCTAAACCATCAATCTTGCCATACAGCCCCGAGTCGATCACTTCGACCGGTTTGTTGGGTAGCAGTCGTTGTATTTCGGGCAACATATAGGCGATTTGGGGCCCCAGTAAAACAACATCGGCTTTCTGGCCTTTCTCGCCCGCCAGCGTTTCTGGAAACGCTTCAATCACCACAGGGACTTCATACTTTTCAGCCTGCGCACGCATCTTTGACACCAGCAGTGAGGTTGACATGCCCGCTGAGCAGAACAGGTAGATATGTTTCTTTTCCATCGTAATTTCCCTCTTGTAGGTCTACCTGCCATCGCGCTATCACTCGACTTGCTGTCCCGGCAGACAGGTAGTTTGCATACTGTTGTTTGTTGTTGGAGTGAGTATACGCAATGGTACAGACAGGGGATAATTCTGAACAGGTTGAAATTGTCTCTCATTGACCTGGCTTGTTGACTACCTTCACATTTCGGGCAAATAATTCGCGCAAAGAAATAAGATTTACGTATACACAAAAAAACCGGCCCATGGGCCGGTTCGTTAACATCTTCAGACAAACTGGGTTACTGAGCCTTTGGAGCCTGGGGATCGGTGTCGTATTCAGCACAGGTCTGATAACCGGAGTTAATAACATGACCAGTGTCATCCAGGGCGACAAAGTAGGTCTCTGCCTTACCATCACGTTGACCCAGGATATAGGTCTGGCAGGTCCCTTTCGCATGAATCATTGTCACTTCAGAAGAAGGTTTACCGGCGATTGCAGCGACCTGCGAACGGGTCATCCCTTTTTTAACGTCTTTAACCACGGGCTGTGTAAACTGATCCTTGGTGCGATCGTAAGCCGTACACCCTGCCAGCATCGTCAGTACTGCCGCTGCGCTAAGAATTCCTGCTACGTTCTTGTTCATATTCCGTCCTCTTGTTTATCAGCGTGTTATCTAAGCATGGAATAAAAAGTACTATTGTTCAACTTTGTGAATTACGCCAGACGAATTTCGGAAAATTCTAATAAAACAACGATAACCTGCTAAATCGGCGCAAATTAGCGCACTCGAAACTGCGATCCTTGTCGTTTCTCGTCCAAAGGGTTAGTTTTAACAGTTAACACATTCTGTTTATGTTCTGCATATGGAGGGCGTGATGGCTCTGCAACACGAGATTATTCAGGCACTGGGCGCGAAGCCCGCGGTAGATGCACATGAAGAGATCCGCCGTAGCGTGGATTTTTTAAAATCGTACTTAAGAAAGAACGCTTTCCTGAAATCCCTGGTGCTGGGCATCAGCGGCGGGCAGGACTCCACCCTGACCGGTAAACTCTGTCAGATGGCGATTTCAGAGCTTCGCGAAGAAACGGGCGATGAGAAATTGCAGTTTATCGCCGTGCGTCTTCCCTATGGCGTGCAGGCCGATGAACAGGATTGCCAGGATGCCATCGCGTTCATCCAGCCCGATCGCGTACTCACCGTCAATATTAAAGGGGCGGTGCTGGCAAGCGAGCAGGCACTGCGCGAAGCGGGCATTGAGCTGAGCGATTTTGTTCGCGGCAACGAGAAAGCTCGCGAGCGTATGAAAGCCCAGTACAGCATCGCCGGAATGACCAAAGGCGTGGTTGTCGGCACCGACCATGCGGCAGAAGCCATCACCGGTTTCTTCACCAAATATGGCGATGGCGGCACCGACATTAACCCGATTTTCCGTCTGAACAAGCGTCAGGGTAAACAGCTGCTTGCCGCGCTGGGCTGTCCTGAGCACTTGTATAAAAAGGCACCGACGGCGGATCTGGAAGACGATCGCCCTTCCCTGCCGGATGAAGCGGCCCTTGGCGTCACCTATGACAATATTGATGATTATCTGGAAGGCAAACAGCTGGATGAAGGTACCGCGAAGATCATTGAAAGCTGGTATCTGAAAACCGAACACAAGCGCCACACGCCGATTACGGTGTTTGACGACTTCTGGAAATAAACGCAAAACGGCAACCCCGTTGCCGTTTTTAGTGTTTGCCCCCTCTCCCGTGGGAGAGGGTTGGTATGAGGGCAACAGACCGCACGATGTGGCCGGGTAAGGCGTAGCCGCCACCCGGCTCTTTTTTAACCACAGCGCACCTGCTACACTGTATACCTGAACAGTATACGGAGTAATATGTGAGCAGGCGTCAATCCGCCCCGCGTCTTGAGTTTGAAGCGGCGGCTATCTACGAATATCCCGAGCACCTTCGCCCCTGGCTTGAGGCGCTGCCAAAACAGCCTGGCGTGTACATTTTTCACGGTGAAAGCGACACCTTGCCGCTTTATATCGGCAAAAGCGTCAATATTCGCAGCCGGGTGTTATCCCACCTGCGTACCCCAGATGAGGCCGCCATGCTGCGCCAGTCGCGGCGCATCACCTGGTTTCAGACGGCTGGAGAAATGGGTGCGCTGCTGCTGGAGGCCCGGCTGATAAAAGAGCAACAACCGCTCTTTAATAAGCGCCTGCGCCGCAACCGTCAGCTTTGTTCCCTGCAGATCAGCGACGGTAAGCCGCAGGTGGTTTACGCCCGCGACGTCGATTTTTCTCATGCGCCAAACCTTTTTGGATTATTTGCCAACAAACGCGCGGCCCTTCAGGCTCTGCAAACACTGGCCGACGAGCTACAGCTTTGCTACAGCCTTTTAGGTTTAGAAGGCACCACGCGTGGCCGCGCCTGTTTTCGCTCCGCGCTGAAGCGCTGCGCAGGCGCCTGCTGCGGCAAAGAGAGCGTTGAGGCGCATCACGCCCGCCTCCTGAGCGGTCTTGCGGCCATCAGCATCAACTGCTGGCCGTGGGAGGGCGCCGTGGCGCTAAAAGAAGTGGGTGAAACGATGACGCAGTATCACATCGTCAATAACTGGCTCTGGCTGGGGGCTGTCGATGATTTAAGCGAGGCGGCAACCCTGTTACGCACCCCCGCCGGGTTCGATCAGGATGGCTATAAAATCCTCTGCAAGCCCGTTTTAACCGGCAAGTTTGAGGTCATTATGCTCAGTGACCCGGCAGCCAGTTAATTTCACTGAACAGCAGGGTACCCTGAGACTCCAGCAAACGCAGAGTATGGGTCCCCTCCTCCCAGCTGGCGCCCTGATCGGCCGTCAGCAGTTTATCACCCAGCTGCCACGCCCCGCTTAGCACAAACACCACGCCGCCACGCGAGCCAAACGTAGTAAAGGTACGGTCGGCAACGCGCACTTTCGCCTTGCAGCAGTCACGCCGGGTCATGATGTTGAAGTCCATCGCCATCCTGCCATCGGAAAGCAATGCCTTTACCGGCAAATCGCCGGCAAAATGGTAAGGTTGATGCGGTTTAAGAGTATGGCGGAACGCCTGTCCGGCATCCAGCGTCACCTCCCCGCCCTCCAGCAAGGTAATGACCCGGTCAACTCCGGGAAAAGCGGAGAATTCGCCGTTGCTGGCGATCGTCGCAATACTGGCTCGCCAGCAAAAATCGCGCGTTGCGGGAGGGATACAACAAATTTCTCGCGTTTCGCCAGCACCATTACGCCAGAGGCTGACCGGCATTTTACGGATATCAAAGAACTCCATCACCACTCCTGAATGGCACAACCCGTGCCAGGGCAAGGATATCGCTACCCTTGCAGTCTTGTTTGTTATCGTTAGGTATTCACAGACACAGTATCGGCAGCAAAGCGGGCAGGCCTTAGCGGAACGTCAATAAAATTGCTAACGCCATGACTCTACAAACATTCTCTGAAGCGACTACAGGAGAATACCGCGCTGGCAGCGGCAGACAAGAGGGCAGGAAAGAAAAACCGCCGGTCCTGTCCACAGCGGTTGCGCTTTTGTGGACAGGATCCCGGCGGTCTTAAGATGTTGAACCGATTATTCGGTCGGTGCTGGCATTTTACCTTCCATCGCCGGACGTTCTGTCAGACGCTTCTCAAAATTGGCATTAAACTGTTTTTTCTGTTCCGGGGTCAGAATGTTGTAGATCTTGTTCTGGGTTTCCATGTGGGCCAGCATGCGGGCTTTATGCTGCTCGGCCATTTTGTCGATCTGCGCTTCGGCTTTCGCCTTATCGAAGGTGTCGCTGGCAATGATGTCATGCATTGCGCGGCGCTCTTCCAGCGGAGGACGCTTCATCTGGTCGCGCTGGCTTTTCATGATGTCGCGGATCTGCTGCTTCTGCGCATCCGTCAGGTTGAGCCCCTTAAACATCATCATCTCGTTGTGCATACCCGGGCCTTTATGATGCATCATCATTTTGCCTTCGGCCGGTGCGGCAGTCGTGGTTGCGGTATCTGCGGCGAACGCCATGCTGGTAGCGCCCAGAGCCAGGGTAGAAGCAACAAACAGTGCAGTAAACTTACGCATAATTTATTTCCTTTCTTTCAGTTATTCTTCGGCGCTATGCCGTGTTGACGAGATTAACTTTACGGGGTTTATCGTCAATTAGTCAGAGCAACAGTAAAACAATGAAAGTGTAAAAAACAATTTTTCGCCAAATGTGGAGGAAATAAGGATAAAGCGTGGAGAGTTGCAACAAAGAATATTCAAAACGATGAATTTAAAGCGATTTCGAAAAAGTATAGCGAAGTAAAGATGAATAATAAAGCAATTCACCAGGAATATTCCGCAAAACAAGGACCAGCGCTTTAAACGTTAAGAAACGTTTTTACTTTCCCCTCCCGGATGATGAGAGGGGAAAGGTTCATGATATTTTTTCCAGCATCAGACCCGCTCGCAGGCCAAACGCGACGGTAGGGTTAGGGAACAACACATATTCCGTTGTTTTCTGCACTTCGTAACGTTCTTCCCCATCTTCCGCCAGCAGCGCTCCTTTGCGAAACGGCGTGAAGTTCAGGGTGTGCGCGGCCATATGAAGCTGGAAAGCATCGCTGCGGCGGGTGATCTGCTGTACGACGCGATACCGCTCAACGGGCTGATGCTCATGGTCGGGAGCCTCTCCCCCGAGCAGAGCCCGCAGCGCGAGATGCGTGGGAGCAAAACGCGTCAGATCGTTCTCACCGAAAGGAAGCGCTTTTCCCAGTTCCAGCGTACAGGCCAGGGCAGCAAAATGTTCGCAGGTAAAATGGGTAAACGTTCCGCCCGGCGACTGATGAAAGACCAGCGCCTCCAGCCCGGCGTCCCCCAGCCAGCGTAGAAACGCTTCATCCCAGGGCTGATTCCGCTGCGGTAACACGCCAAAGCGCACATGGTAAGACGCGCGGATCGCGGTATGGAGATCAAGATGCCAGCGCACTGGCCCCGCCGTGGAGAAAAACGCGGTCACGACATTCTCAAGCCACGCGGCCCTTGCCGTTTCTTCACTTTGCGGAAACTGCGACCAGCGACCGCCAAACATGCGGTTAATGTCACTCACCAGGTAGCGTTTGTTTTGCGCCAGCGCAGGCGGATTGCCCAGCACCACCAGTACTCGACACGTAAGGGTGATATCTCCGCGATATAACGCACCCAGTAGCAAATCGACAATCTCAACGGGCGCCGTTTCATTGCCGTGAATGCCCGTTGAGAGCAGCAGCGACAGCTCGCTGTCGGTAGTCGGCGTCAGCTCAAGCACCCCGCGCCCCAGCCACCGCCAGCGGAATGAGGGGCCGTCCCCCTCTTTCTGTTCCGGCGTTTCATCGGCCAGGGTCAGCGCCAGTAAATTTTCCATACCCACTCCTTTAGCGCTGGAACGGATAAACCGATCCCAGTTGCAGGATTGATGTCAACGCGTCCAGCGCCTCGCGCCCTTCACGCAGAAGCTGCGGGTCAATCAGATCCGCCTGCGTTAACCGGTCGCGATAGTAGCGATCCACCCAGTCATTAAGGGTGGTAAACAGCGCTTCGTTCATCATGACTGCCGGGTTAACGGCCTGCATTTCATTCGGCGTTAATACCACGCGCAGACGCAGGCAGGCAGGACCGCCGCCGTTAGCCATGCTTTCACGCAGATCAAACACGCGCAGTTCGTCAATGGGGTTATCGGCCTTAACCAGTTGCGTCAGGTATTGCCAGACGCCTTTATGATCCTGTGACTCCTGCGGTAGCACCAGCATCATGCTGCCGTCATCGCGGCTCAGCAGCTGGCTGTTGAACAGATACGTTTCAACCGCGTCCTGCACGCTGACGGCCTGCGTGGGCACCTGAATGGGCATAAAGCCGGGTACGCGTTCGCGCAGTGTCGCGAGCAGTTTCTCCTGATGCGCAAACGCCTGCTCATGGCAGAACAGCACCTGACGGTTGGAAACGGCAATCACGTCGTTATGGAACACGCCCTGGTCAATCACCTGCGGATTCTGCTGGGCAAAAATCACCTGTGAAGGATTGACCTGGTTCAGGCGAGCGACCGCCTGGCTGGCGGCCAGCGTCTGGCGGGCAGGATAGCGAACGGGGGCAGAATGACCGCCCTCCTCGCGCCCGTAGATAAACACCTGTACGCCAGGCTCGCCATAGTCACCTCCGAGACGGTTATGGTTGGCCGCGCCTTCGTCGCCGAACATCGCCACCTGCGGCAGAGCCTGATGCACCTCAAAATGGGCGTCATGGTTGAAAATAGCGCGCAGCACGCGCTCGGTGGTTTCCGCTTCGGTGGCGCGGTGGAATTTGTTGTTCAGGTTAGCCACCGTCAGATGGACTTTGCCATCCAGCGTATCGGCTGACGGTGCGACGGTCGCCGCGTTCGCCACCCACATAGAGGAGGCGGAGCTCGCCGCCGAGAGCAGATGTGGCGTTTGCGTGCCCGCTTTTTCGACCACCTGCTCATCACTCCCGGTAAAGCCGAGCTGGCGCAGCACCGCCACGTTCGGCCGTTCCTGCGGCGGGATCACCGCCTGTGGAAACCCGGCATCTGCCAGCGCTTTCATTTTCTGCAGGCCCTGCTTCGCCGCCAGTTTCGGGTTGGAGACCTGAAACTGATGCTTCGTCGAGGCTTCATTACCAAAGGAGAGACCGGCATAGTGGTGGGTCAGCCCCACCAGCCCGTCAAAGTTGACTTCACGCGCTTTCATGACGATCCCCTTCGCTAAAATCCAGCCCCGGACTGAGCGTCTCCGGCAGCGTCAGCGCCGGGGTTTCCAGGCTCGCCATCGGCCATGCACAGTAATCCGCGGCATACCACGCGCTGGCGCGATGGTTACCCGACGCACCCACGCCGCCGAATGGCGCGGTGCTCGCCGCACCGGTCAGCGGTTTATTCCAGTTCACAATCCCGGCGCGCGCTTCCAGCAGCAGTTGATCAAACTTCTCGCGATGCGGCGAAATGAGTCCGCTCGACAGGCCATAGCGGGTGTTGTTTGCCATCGCAATCGCCGCATCAAAATCGTCGTAACGCCAGACGCACAGCAGCGGGCCAAAGACCTCTTCATCCGGCACGTTGCTCGCGCCGCTCATCTCAACAATACCCGGCGTCAACAGCGAGGTTCCCGGCTGTACCTGCCTGGGTTCCAGCAGGGTTTTCGCGCCGCGCGCAACGTGGTTTTGCCAGGCGTTAAGCACATTCAGCGCGGCCTGTTCGGAAATCAGTCCACCCATAAACGGCTGCGGATCGGCATCCCACGCGGCGGGGACCAGACGTGCGCTCACGTCGACCAGGCGTTTCAGGAAGGCATCCCCTTGTGCGCCTCGTTTCACCAGCAGGCGGCGGGCACAGGTGCAACGCTGTCCGGCGGTGATAAAGGCGGACTGGATTGTCAGGTGCACCGCGGCGTCAATATCATCGGGGTCTTCAACAATCAGCGGGTTGTTGCCCCCCATCTCCAGCGCCAGAATTTTTTCCGGCTGTCCCGCCAGCTGGCGATGCAGCTGATAGCCCGTTCCGGCGCTGCCGGTGAACAGCAGACCGTCAATATCGCTCAGCGCACTGAGCGCCTGACCGGTTTCGCGACCGCCCTGCACCAGGTTCAGCACGCCCGGCGGCAACCCGGCCTGTTCCCACAGCTTCACCACCGCCTCGCCGGTTAAGGGGGTTAACTCGCTCGGCTTGAAAATAACGGCATTGCCCGCCAGCAGTGCGGGAACAATATGGCCGTTCGGCAGATGTCCCGGGAAGTTGTACGGGCCAAATACCGCCAGCACGCCGTGCGGACGATGGCGCAGCGTCGCCGCGCCGTCCGGCATCTCGGTGTGTTGCTCGCCGGTGCGGGTATGGTATGCCTTCACCGAAATGGCGATTTTGTTGATCATCGCCGTCACTTCCGTTGCCGCTTCCCATCGTGGCTTACTGGTTTCGGAAGCAATAATGCGCGTGAGCTCAGCTTTGTTCGCCTCCAGCAGCCCGGCAAACGTTTCAATAATGGCCTGGCGCGTGGCGAAAGGCTGTTTGGCCCACGCCGGAAACGCACGACGCGCGGCATGACAGGCTTGTTCCACCTGGCTGGGGCTGGCGTCATTTCCCTTCCAGAGCACCTCATTACCTACCGGATTGGTCTTTACGCGCAGCTCGCCTTCGCCCATTACCCAGTCACCGTTAATCCATAATGTCATGCTGTTTTCTCCTCAGGGCAGAGACGCACCAGACGAACCGTATCGCCGGCGTTACATTTCAGGGCATCCAGTTCTGCAGCCGTCAGCACCAGACGCTCACATTTCGGGTTAGTCCGCACCAGCATGGCGCGGAAGTGGGTGTAATTTTCGTTCGCCACCAGACATGCCGGCCAGTCGCCTGGCGCGGGCTGACCTTCAGAGACCTCTACCAGGCGGCTTTTACGGATCGCGCGAACGCGGTCGATATCGCACTCAAGCGTCGGTCCGCCGTCAAAGATGTCGACATAGTTACGGTAGCGGAAGCCCTCTTTCTCCAGCACTGCGCGAGCTGGCGCGGTTTGCGGATGCACTTCGCCGATCACCGCCTGCGCTTCCGGGCTAAGGAAATGGGTATAGATAGGATGCTTCGGCATCAGCTCGGCAATAAAGGCTTTCTGGCCGGTGCCGCAGAGATAGTCTGCACGGCTGAACTCCATAGAGAAGAAGCGCTCGCCCAGACTCTCCCAGAACGGCGAGTAGCCGGTGTCATCGATCACGCCGCGCATCTCGGCGACCACCTTTTCGTTAAAGCGATCGCGGAAGGCAGCCATAAACATAAAGCGCGATTTGGAGAGCAGATAACCGTTGCCCTCTTTGCGCCACGCCGGGTCGAGGAACAGCGTGCAGAGTTCGCTGGCACCCGTGTGGTCATTACAGAGAAACAGCGTCGGCAGCGCGTTATAGACGTTCAGCTCTTTCGACGCGTGAACCATAGTGCCGACGCGGTAGTTATACCACGGGTCGTTAAGGCCGACGGCCACTTCAATGGCGCAGATCCCGGCCACCGTCCCCGTCTCGGTATCTTCCAGCACGAACACGTAGCCCTGTTCGCTTTTTGGCAACGTCCCCTGCCAGGTTTGCAGGGCGCGCTCAATGCGCGCCGACAGCGTTTTTTCATCGGCAGGAAGCGAGGTCAGCCCGCCTCCCGTCTTACCGGCAAGCTGCATGAGCCCGGCGATATCGCCGCGCTCAACGGGACGGATGACCATCATGATGACACCCCGGACTTCACTTTTTCACACGCCAGTGCAAATCGATCCAGACCGGTTTGCACCTCTTCCTCGCTGACAATCAGCGCGGGAGCAAAACGCACCACGTTGGCACCGGCAATCAGCACCATCACGCCCATTTTTGCCGCTTCCTGTGAAATAAGTTTAGCTTTTCCGGCAAACTCAGGGGTGAGCTCGCAGCCAATTAACAGCCCCAGGCCGCGAATTTCTTTGAACAGTCCGGTCTTGCCATTGATGGCGTTCAGGCGTTCAACAAACCAGTCGTGACGCTGCTTAACGCCCTTCAGCACCTCAGGGGTGTTAATGATGTCGAGAACCTGTCCGGCCACAGCGGTCGCCAGCGGGTTACCGCCGTAGGTGGTGCCATGGGTGCCCACGGTCATCACGCTGGCGAATTTATCGGTCGTCAACGTGGCCCCAATCGGGAAGCCGCCGCCCAGCGCTTTGGCGGTTGAGAGAATATCCGGCGTCACGCCGTAGTGCATATACGCATACAGCTCGCCGGTGCGGCCGACGCCGGTCTGTACTTCGTCGAAAATCAGCAGCGCATTATGGCGATCGCACAATTCGCGCAGCCCCTGAAGGAATGCTTTTTGCGCCGGAAGCACGCCGCCCTCGCCCTGCATCGGTTCGACGATCACCGCGCAGGTGGTGTCGTTAATCAGCTCGCTGGCAGACTGCAGATCGTTATAGATGCCGTGGCGAATATCCGGCGGCAGCGGTGCGAAATCCTGCGAATAAGAGGGCTGACCGCCCGCGCTCACGGTAAACAGCGTGCGTCCGTGGAAGGCATTTTTAAATGCCACAATCCCGCTCTTGTGGGTACCGAACTTGTCGTGGGCATATTTACGTGCCAGCTTCAGCGCCGCTTCGTTGGCTTCCGCCCCGGAGTTACAGAAAAAGACTTTTTCGGCAAATGTCGCGTCAATCAGCTTTTTCGCCAGACGAAGCGCAGGCTCGTTGGTAAAACCGTTACCGGTATGCCAGAACTTCGCGGCCTGATCGTTCAGCGCCTGACGCAGCGCCGGATGCGCATGACCCAGCGCATTCACCGCAATCCCCCCGGCAAAGTCGATGTACTCTTTCCCCTGCTGATCCCACAGGCGTGAGCCTTCCCCGCGAACCGGAATAAACGCCGCCGGCGCGTATACCGGCATCATCCATTCATCGAAATTTTCACGCGTAATTGACAGAGACATAGCGACCTCATCCGGTAAATAAAAGGTTATTTGAATGTTAAATAATTGAGTGTTTGCACTGTGAATGTAGATTGCAGCCTTCGTGCCAGCCAGCGATAAAAATGCATAAACGGGTTGAGGCAACAGAATATCAATGAGTTATGACATGGAGTTATTCACTGTTACTGCATAAAAAGTGAATATTTTTACGATAAGCGGCGCTTTGCCGCATGAAAATAAGAAAGAGTATGCAAAGGCCAAATATAATTCTGGAATTGTGATCGCTCGCGAAATTTCCCGGCCATTTACGCCCTGTCCGGGGGCAAAACGCGTCAGGATGGTGCAAATATTGCACCACCGGCATTATCTGTCGCAGTTATTGGTCGAACCCGGTAACAGTTGATGCAAATTCTGCTACCATCCATGCACTATTCACCTTGCACTGGCAGCGACTATGAAATTTGTCTCTTTTAATATCAACGGCCTGCGCGCCCGTCCTCATCAACTGGAAGCCATTGTTGAGCAACATCAGCCCGATGTTATCGGCCTGCAGGAGACCAAGGTTCACGACGACATGTTCCCCCTCGAAGAGGTCGCGAAACTGGGTTACAACGTCTTCTACCACGGTCAGAAAGGTCACTATGGCGTCGCGCTGCTCACCAAAGAAACCCCGGTTTCCGTGCGTCGCGGCTTCCCCGGGGACAATGAAGAAGCGCAGCGCCGTATCATCATGGCGGAAGTGCCCTCTGCACTTGGCAATATCACGGTCATTAACGGCTATTTCCCACAGGGTGAGAGCCGTGATCACGAGACAAAATTCCCCGCCAAAGCGAAGTTTTATCAGGATCTGCAGAACTACCTGACAACCGAACTGAAAAAAGAGAATCCGGTGCTGATCATGGGCGACATGAATATCAGCCCGACGGATCGGGATATCGGCATAGGCGAAGAGAACCGCAAGCGCTGGCTACGTACCGGCAAATGTTCCTTCCTGCCGGAAGAGCGCGAGTGGATGGAACGCCTGCTGGGCTGGGGCCTGGTGGATACCTTCCGCCATGCGAACCCTGAAACCCAGGATCGCTTCTCGTGGTTTGACTACCGCTCAAAAGGCTTTGACGACAACCGTGGCCTGCGTATCGACCTGCTGCTGGCCAGCTCGCCGCTGGCTGAGCGCTGCATCGAAACCGGGATCGACTACGATATCCGCAGCATGGAAAAGCCATCGGACCATGCGCCGGTGTGGGCTAAATTCAAGCTCTGATCGCGCGTGAACAGTCGAAAACTACTCTTCCTGTGCGCCCTTCTGGGCGCATTTATTCTGACGTTTGTCATGTTGCCACCGGGCACGCTCTCTCTGGAAGGGATTAAAACTCACCAGCAGACGTTACTTTCCCATGTCGACCGCGCGCCGCTGCAGAGCGCAATGATCTTTTTTGCACTCTACGTAGCGGTCTCCGCCCTGTCGCTTCCCGGCGCGACGATCCTGACCCTGCTGGGCGGGACACTGTTTTCCCTGTGGGAAGGCACCGTGCTGGTCTCGTTTGCCTCTACGCTCGGGGCTACGCTGGCCATGCTTGCCAGCCGTTATCTCCTTCGCGACTGGGTTCAGCAGCGCTTTGCCCGACAGATGAATACGGTGAATACCGGTATGGCACGCGAGGGTACGGCCTATCTTTTTGCCCTGCGCCTGATGCCGCTGTTCCCGTTTTTTGTGGTGAATTTGCTGATGGGGGTGACCCGCATCACGGTGAGGCGCTACTGGTGGGTTAGCCAGGTCGCCATGCTGCCCGCCACAGTTGTCTTCCTCAACGCCGGGCGCGAGCTGGGAAAAGTGACATCGCTGCACGATATTGTATCGCCGGGTATGGTCTTCGCCTTTACACTATTGGGGTTATTGCCGCTGGCTACCCGCTGGCTGTATTCCCGTTACACCTCTTCGTTCAAAAAGTGAGGCATTATGCGCCGTGTGCGTTTTTGCACGTTTCTGACAGGCCTGCTGCTGGCCGTCCCCCTGTATGCCGCCGACAGCTGGCAAAGTATCCAGCAACAAGCCAACGGGCAGACTGTCTGGTTTAACGCCTGGGGAGGCGATCCGGCGGTCAACCGCTACCTTGAGTGGGTGAGCGGCGAGATGCAAACGCACTACGCCATTACCCTTAAAATCGTCCCGCTGGCCGACGCTGCCGATGCGGTAAAACGGATCCAGACCGAAGCCGCCGCGGGGCGCAAAACGAATGGCTCGGTCGACCTGCTGTGGGTCAACGGCGAAAACTTCCGCACGCTAAAAGAGGCTAATCTCCTGCAAACCGGGTGGGCGCAGAGGTTGCCCAACTGGCGCTATGTCGATACCCGCAAACCTGTCACCGAAGATTTCGCCATTCCCACAGACGGCGCGGAATCGCCGTGGGGCGGCGCGCAGCTGACCTTTATCGCCCGCAAAACCAGCATGCCGACGCCGCCAGAAGATCCGCAGGCGTTGCTGGATTACGCAAGGCAGAACCCCGGCAAGCTCAGCTATCCCCGCCCGCCCGATTTTACCGGTACCGCGTTCCTTGAGCAGCTGCTGATGACGCTCACGGCTCATCCGGATGCGTTGCAAAAAGCACCCGATGACACCTTTGCCCAGGTGACCGCCCCGCTCTGGGCGTATCTCGATAAATTGCACCCGCTGCTGTGGCGTGAAGGGAAAGACTTCCCTCCCTCGCCCGCCCGGATGGATACCCTGCTTGCCAGCGGGAGCCTGAATCTGTCGCTGACCTTTAACCCGGCGCATGGGCAGCAGAAAGTGGCGAGCGGCGAACTGCCTGCCGACAGCTACAGCTTTGGTTTTCGCAACGGGATGCTCGGCAACGTCCATTTTGTGGCGATTCCGGCCAATGCCAGCGCAAGCGCTGGCGCAAAAGTCGTCGCCAACTTCCTGCTGTCACCGCGGGCGCAAATCCGCAAGGCCGACCCGGCCATCTGGGGTGACCCGAGCGTGCTGGATGTGAAAACGCTGCCCGAAGATGAAGCAAAACAGCTGCTGGCTCATACGCCGCAGGGGCTGCCGAAGGTTCTGGCAGAGCCGCAGTCCGCCTGGGTTAACGCGCTGGAGCAGGAATGGCTGCGTCGTTACGGCACCCGTTAAGCTGGCTTGTCTGGCTGGCGATGGCGATTATTTATCTGCCGCTCCTGCCCGCCGGTGCCATGCTGCTTGCTCCGGCATTTTCTGTCGTTAACTGGCAGCGGCTGCTGAACGACCCACAATTGCCTCAGGCAGCCATCGCCACCCTGGTTTCAACGCTTATCGCCACGCTGGGGGCGTTGTTTATCGCCCTTTCTCTCGTGGCCCTTTTCTGGCCCGGCAAACGCTGGCGGCATCTCAGTACGCGCCTGCCGTGGCTGCTGGCCGTGCCCCATGTGGCTTTCGCCTCCAGCGCGTTGCTGCTGTTTGCCGAAGGCGGTCTGTTTTATCAGGTCTGCACCGTCTGTTCACCTCCGTATGACCGCTACGGCATCGGGCTGGGTCTGACGCTCGCGGTCAAAGAGAGCGCGTTTGTGCTGTGGGCGATTTACGCCGTGCTGCCGGAAAAACGGCTCGCACCGCAGAAGATTGTCCTGCAGACCTTCGGCTACGGGCGTTTTCAGACGCTTAACTGGCTGCTCCTTCCGGCGATCGCGCCGGTACTCGGCGCGGTGATGCTGGCGGTGCTGGCGTGGTCGCTGTCCGTCGTGGACGTGGCGATCGTTCTCGGGCCCGGTAACCCGCCGACGCTGGCCGTGCTGGCCTGGCAGTGGCTGAGCCAGGGCGACATACAGCAGCAGGCAAAAGGGACGCTGCTGTGCCTGCTTCTCCTTCTGCTGCTGGCCGCGCTTGCTGCGCTGGGCTACGGGCTGTGGAAGGTGTGGCGTCGCACGTTTGCAAATCCGACGGGCGCACGCCACAGGTCTCATCTCGCCCTGCCAGAGCGTGTATTCAGCGGATTTCTGCCCGCGTGCGGGATACTTTGCGCCGCGGTGCTGTTGATGCTGGCCCAACGGGACGATGTTGGCCCGGTGCGTACCAGCCTTTCTTTCGGTCTGCTTTCGAGCCTTGTCGCCCTGATCGTCATTTTTCTCTGGCTGGAATGGGGGCCGCAGCGAGGCGCTCCGTGGGTGTGGTTACCGCTCGCGCTCCCGGCGCTACCGCTGGTCACGGGGCAATATGCCATTGCGTTACATCTGGGCCTCGACGGGCACTATGCCGCCGTGCTCTGGAGCCATCTGCTCTGGGTACTCCCCTGGATGCTGCTGGTGCTGCAACCGGCCTGGCAAAGGCTCGATCCCCGGCTTATTCTTACCGCCAGGACGCTCGGCTGGCGGCGGGCAAAAATCTTCTGCCTGCTGAAATGCCCTCTGCTGGTGCGCCCTGCGCTGCTGGCCTTTGCCACCGGTTTTTCAGTCAGCATGGCGCAATATATGCCGACACTGTGGCTGGGCGCAGGTCGTTTCGCCACGCTGACCACCGAGACCGTCGCGCTCAGCAGCGGGGGCAGCATCCCGGTTCTCGCTAACCGGGCGCTGGGTTTACTGCTGGTCACGGGCACGGTGTTCGGTCTGGCCTCACTCTTCTCCCGCCTTGCGGGCCGCTATCGTCAGGGATTACGTTAATGTTGAAGGTAAAGGATCTCACCATCGAACCGCTTTTCCGCGAGGTCAATTTTTGCGTTCCCCGCGGGGAGATCGTCACCCTGATGGGCCCCTCCGGCAGCGGAAAATCGACCCTTTTTGCCTGGATGGTCGGCGCGCTGTCAGATGATTTTCAGGCACGGGGCGAGCTGTGGCTCGATGAGCGTCGCTGCGACGGCCTTCCCGTCGAATCTCGCGGGCTGGGCATTCTCTTTCAGGACGCGCTGCTGTTTGACGCGTTCAGCGTCGGGCAAAATTTGCTGCTGGCGTTGCCTGAGCGGTTCCCCGGACACGCACGTCGGGAAGCCGTCGAACTGGCGCTGAATTCCGCCGGGCTTGGCGACCGTTACGCCAGCGACCCGGCAACCCTTTCCGGCGGTGAGCGCGCCCGGGTGAGTCTGCTGCGCGCCCTGCTCGCTGAACCGCAGGCACTGCTGCTGGATGAGCCCTTCAGTCGCCTCGATAAAGCGTTACGCACGACGTTTCGGGCCTGGGTGTTTGACACCGTCCGGGCGCGCAATATTCCGGTGGTGCTGGTCACCCATGATGAGGACGATATTCCGCCCGCCGGCGAGGTGATTGAGATTTCTCGCTGGCAATAATGTGCTAACGCAATGTTTTCCGTTTCGGGAGAGACGACAATGCCCCCCTCTTTTACTGACGTCAGGTTATTCGATGAAACGTGTTTCTCAACTGACCGCGCTGGCCCTGCTCTGCGGCCTCGCTTCGTTTTCCTCTCAGGCGGCTGAAATGGCCAATTCACTCACGCTGTCCCAGCTTCAGGCGCAGCACGGTACGCCTGTCGACACCCGCGCCAGCGCGTTCTACAACGGCTGGCCGCAGACCCTCAGCGGTCCTTCCGGGCATGAACCCGCAGCGCTCAACCTTGCAGCCAGCTGGCTTGACGCAATGAGCGACGAACAGCTGGCGCGCTGGGCTAAACAGCATCAGCTTTCGCCTGCGACGCCTGTCGCGCTGTACGGCGACGATAGCGCCAACCTTGCGGTGAAAGCGCGCCTGGAGAAAGCCGGATATCACGCTATCTCGCTGCTCAGCGATGCCCTGCAAACCCCGGACCGCCTGCAGCGTCTGCCGCACTTTGAACAGCTGGTCTATCCACAGTGGATCCACCAGCTCCAGCAGGGTAAACCGGTGACAGCCGCGCCCGCGGGTGAATGGAAAGTCATAGAAGCGGCCTGGGGTGCGCCGAAGTTTTATCTGCTGAACCATATTCCCGGCGCGGGATACATCGACACCAACGAAGTGGAAAGCGAGCCGCTGTGGAATAAAGTTTCCGACGACAAGCTGAAAGCGATGCTGGCGAAGCACGGGATCCGTCACGATACCACCGTCATTTTGTATGGTCGTGACGTTTACGCCGCCGCGCGCGTGGCGCAGATTATGCTGTATGCAGGCGTGAAGGATGTGCGCATACTCGATGGCGGCTGGAAGGCGTGGTCAGATGCGGGTCTGCCGGTTGAACGCGGTACGCCAGGGAAAGTGAAACCCGCCCCTGATTTTGGCGCACCGATCCCCGGTCAGCCGCAACTGATGGTGGATATGGAACAGGCGCGCGGTATGCTGCACCGCCAGGATGCCTCTCTCGTCAGTATTCGTTCGTGGCCGGAATTTATCGGCGAAACCAGCGGCTACAGCTACATAAAACCAAAAGGTGACATTGCCGGCGCCCGCTGGGGCCACGCGGGAAGCGATGCCACCCACATGGAAGATTTCCACAACCCGGACGGCACTATGCGCAGCGCCGACGACATCACCGCCATGTGGAAAACGTGGGATATCCTGCCGGAGCAGCACGTCGCCTTTTACTGCGGCACCGGCTGGCGAGCGGCTGAAACCTTTATGTACGCCCGGGCGATGGGCTGGAAGAACGTCGCCGTCTATGACGGCGGCTGGTATGAGTGGAGCAGTCACCCGCAGAACCCGGTCTCCCACGGTGAGCGCGGGCCCGAGAGTACGCGTTAAGGTTTGAGTGACTTTAGCGTCACATAACCGCTCCAGATGCGCGTTGTGGTGGTCAGCCAGCACAACGCGCCAAATATCCACGCGAACACGGCAAAATGGGCCGGAAACAGGCAGCAGAGCACGAACAGCACGATGGTCTCCGTCCCCTCCGTTAACCCGCCGATGTAGTAAAACGACTTGTGCGCATAGCCGGGGTTGTCGATATTGTGCTTCGCCGCCAGTGCCGCAAAGGCCAGAAAGCTGCTCCCGGTGCCAATAAATGCGAACAGCAGCCAGGCGACAGCCAGCGTATTCTGCTCAGGTGCCGCCAGCGCAAAGCCAAACGGCACCAGCGCGTAGAACAGGAAATCGAGTGCGATATCCAGAAACCCTCCCGCATCCGTGAGCCCTCTCCGGCGCGCCAGCGCACCGTCCAGACCATCCAGCAGGCGGTTCAGGACGATGGCGACCAGTGCTGCCGGGTACCAGCCGAGGGCCAGAAATGGCAACGTCAGCAGGCCGATGGCAAACCCCGCCAGGGTAAGTCCGTCGGGCGTAATGCCCGGCTTATCCAGCGCAGAGACCAGACGATTCAGCGCGGGTTTTATCCGTGGGTGCAGGTGACGGTCAAGCATCAGTCTTCCCTTTAAACGTGGCGCACAGCCCCTGCGCCGGGATATCCAGCGCGGCGTTAAAGCGGGCGGAGAGATTCTGAAAGGCGATGAGCGCCGTCATTTCAGTAATAACCTCATCGGTAAAGTGGCGTTTCAGCGCCGTTTTGATTGCTTCATCCACCCTGGGCGGCGTGGCGGTGACCGCCTCAGCATAGGCCAGCGCCGCGCGCTCTTGTTCACTGAACAGGTCAGAGTCTGGCCAGTCGCTCACGGCCTGGACTTTATCCAGCGCCCCGCTGCGCTCGGCCAGACGCAGGCTGTTAGCATCAATGCAAAAAGCACAGTGGCACAGCTGCGATACCCGCGTCATCAGCAGCGAGCGGAGTTGCGGCGTAAGGCGCGCGTTTCTTCGCTCCAGAAAACCGACAAACAATGCGACCAGCCAGAACAGACGCGGCATGCGCCCCCACCAGCGCGTGGGATTCAGGACTGCACCAAAGTGTTTTCGCTGCATGGCGGCAATCGGTTTTACGCTCGCCGGAAGGGTTGGGATGGGTTCTACCCAGGTGGACGACTCTTTCACCTGTTTCTCCTGATGACTGGACTCTTTGAAAGGGCACGATAATATGTCGTTTTTCGCTATCAAGTATTGACGACCATGCTAAAAACAGTCGATGTCGTTGCGGCCATCATCGAAAAAGACGACAAAATTTTACTGGCGCAGCGCCCTGCCCACGCCGATCAACCGGGAATGTGGGAATTCGCTGGCGGAAAAGTCGAGGCCGGTGAAACCCAGTCTCAGGCGCTAATCCGCGAGCTGCGTGAAGAGTTGGGTATTGAGGCGCAGCCCGTGCAGTATGTGGCAAGCCACCAGCGCGAAGTGTCGCAGCGGTTAATCCACCTGCACGCCTGGTATGTTCCTGCCTTTAGCGGAGCGTTAACCGCACACTACCACAGCGCGCTGGCGTGGTGCACGCCGGAAGAGGCGTTGAGCTACGACCTGGCCCCGGCGGATATTCCGCTGCTGGAGGCGTTTATTCTTTTACGCGCCGCCAGACCAGCGGGTTCGTGCTGATCGCGCGTTCATCACGCTGGCATTGCAGCAAAACCCCGTCCGCTTTTACCACTGCTCCTTCAGAATAATTTTGATCCTGATAGATACAGCACTGGTTACAGGGTTGCGCACGCTGGCCGCCGGAGCTAAAGACCTCCGGCGGGACATTCACCTCCACGTCCGGGCGAATGCGGTCAGCCTGCGCGCCAGCGGTCAACATCAACGAAAATGCAGCCATCACGTAACGATTCATAGACTTGTCTTCCTGTTATGTCCTGATAATGACTATAACGGTTAATCGGGCAGAATCTTTAATTTCACACATCATTGCTTTTTGTTATGACGCAGCGCGGGTCATTAATTTCCCTTTCACCCTACATTTCTGCTTGCTTCACAAAGCAGTACGGGTGGTATAGTCAAAAAAACAACACAAATCGCATAAGCAATACACATAAATGACTATAAGGGGTTCTTATATCTATGGATCAGACACGCTCTCTGGAAAGCTTTCTTGCCCATGTTCAGCAGCGCGACCCGCATCAGAGCGAGTTCGCTCAGGCCGTTCGTGAAGTGATGACCACCCTGTGGCCTTTCCTTGAAGAAAACCCGCGTTATCGTCAACTGTCGCTGCTGGAACGTCTGGTTGAGCCAGAACGGGTGATCCAGTTCCGCGTGACCTGGGTGGATGACCGCAATCAGGTCCAGGTCAACCGCGCCTGGCGCGTGCAGTTTAACTCCGCCATCGGCCCGTTTAAGGGCGGCATGCGTTTCCACCCTTCCGTGAACCTGTCGATCCTGAAATTCCTCGGCTTTGAGCAGACGTTTAAAAACGCGCTCACCACCCTGCCGATGGGCGGCGGGAAAGGCGGGAGTGACTTCGATCCTAAGGGGAAAAGCGAAGGTGAAGTGATGCGTTTCTGTCAGGCGCTGATGACCGAGCTCTGGCGCCACCTTGGTCCGGACACCGACGTACCGGCGGGGGATATCGGCGTGGGGGCCCGCGAAGTGGGCTTTATGGCCGGGATGATGAAAAAGCTTTCCAACAACAGCGCCTGCGTCTTTACCGGCAAAGGATTGTCGTTTGGCGGGAGTTTGATTCGCCCGGAGGCGACCGGATATGGTCTGGTCTATTTCACCGAGGCGATGCTCAAACGTCACGGGTTAGGGTTTGAAGGGATGCGCGTGGCGGTGTCCGGCTCCGGTAACGTGGCGCAATACGCTATCGAAAAAGCGATGCAGTTTGGCGCCCGCGTGGTGACGGCCTCGGACTCCCGTGGCACGGTGGTGGATGAAGCGGGCTTTACGGCAGAAAAACTGGCGCGCCTGTGCGAAATTAAAGCCAGCCGCGACGGGCGGCTCGCAGACTATGCCCAGGAATTTGGGTTGACGTATCTGGAAGGCAAGCAGCCGTGGGGTGTTCCGGTGGATATTGCCCTGCCGTGCGCCACGCAAAACGAACTGGACGTGGACGCCGCGCGCACGCTGATCGGCAACGGCGTGAAGGCGGTGGCCGAAGGGGCGAATATGCCGACCACCATCGATGCGACGGATCTGTTCCTCGAAGCGGGCGTGCTGTTTGCCCCAGGCAAGGCCGCCAATGCGGGCGGCGTGGCAACCTCCGGCCTTGAGATGGCGCAAAACGCCGCGCGTCTTGGCTGGAAGGCGGAGAAAGTGGATGCCCGTTTGCACCATATCATGCTGGATATTCACCACGCCTGCGTGGAGTACGGCGGTGAAGCGTCGCAAACTAACTACGTGCGCGGAGCGAATATCGCAGGATTCGTTAAGGTGGCGGATGCGATGATTGGGCAGGGTGTGATTTAAGCTTTCACTGTGTTCTCGCCCTGTAGGCCCGGTAAGGCGTAGCCGCCACCGGGCTTTTTTTCAGGCCGCAGAGCTGCTTTTCGCCGGGTGGCGGCTTCGCCTTACCCGACCTACGGTTTAAGAAGCTGCCGCGCTCTTTTTCTTTTTAAAGGGCTTCTTCGCGCCGCTACCCGGCGCAACCATCCCTCTGAACCGCTTCACCGGCGTACTGCGTGCCTGATCGATCAACTGATACAGCGTCCCCACCAGCGGCTGCATAAAGTCCTGGTAGCGGCACTGCTTTTCACTGATTTGCGTCAGCACGGATTCCCAGTGCGCGGTCATGTCCGGCCTCGCGGCCAGCTCCGGAAGGGAGTGGATGAGCGCCCGGCCCGGCTCCGTGGAGTGGATATAGCGTCCTTTTTTCTCCAGGAAGCCGCGCTTGAACAACAGTTCGATGATCCCCGCTCGCGTCGCTTCCGTACCCAGACCGTCGGTGGCGCGCAGGATTTTCTTCAGATCTTTATCCTGCACGAATCGGGCAATCCCGGTCATGGCCGACAGCAGCGTCGCATCGGTGAAATGGCGTGGCGGCTGGGTCTGACGTTCAACCACTTCACCTTTCTCGCACAATAACTCGTCATCTTTCGCGACTACCGGCAGCGGCGTACCGTCGTTCTCCTCGTCACGCTCTTTGTTGCCGAGCAGCGTGCGCCAGCCCGCTTCCGCGAGGAAACGCGCTTTGGCGATAAACTTACCTTTGGCAATCTCAAGCTCAATGACGCATTTGCGGAACACCGCGTCCGGGCAGAACTGCATCAGATACTGACGGGCGATGAGGTTATAGACCTTCGCTTCGTTATCCGTCAGGTTAACGTGGCTGGCGCGTGCCGTCGGGATAATTGCATGGTGGGCGTCCACCTTTTTATCATCCCAGCAGCGGTTATGGGTGTCCGGATTCACCACCGGCTGCGGCAGGAGATCGGCGGCGTGTACGCTTATCGCATTCAGTACCGCGTGGCGACCGGCAAAATGTTCTTCCGGCAGATAACGGCTATCCGAACGCGGGTAGGTGATCAGCTTGTGGGTTTCATAGAGCTTCTGGCAGATATCCAGCACGTTTTGCGCGCTGAGGCCAAAGCGCTTCGCCGCCTCAATCTGCAAGGCCGAGAGCGAAAATGGCAGCGGTGCGGGTTCTGATTCCCGTTTATCGTTATAGCTGGTGACGATGGCAGGCTGACCGGTAATACGGTTAACCACATGCTCCGCCAGCGGACGGTGCAGCAAGCGCCCCTCTTCATCCTGGTACGATTCACAGGCATCGCTCGGCTGCCAGACGGCGGTAAAGCGTTCGTCCTTAGGCGTAACGATATGCGCTTTCACTTCAAAGAAATCTTTGGCGACGAAGTTCTCAATCTCTTCATCACGACGCACCACCAGCCCCAGCACCGGCGTCTGCACGCGGCCCACGGAGAGTACCCCCTGATAGCCCGCATTACGCCCGAGGATGGTGTAGGCGCGGGTCATGTTGATCCCGTACAGCCAGTCAGCGCGCGCGCGCGCAAGCGCCGAGACGCACAGCGGGATAAACTCGCTGTTGGCACGCAGACGCGAGATCGCACGCTCTACCGCCTGCGGGTTGAGGTCGTTTATCAGGCAGCGCTGTACCTGCTGGCGTTTTTCCGGCGCCAGCTCGAGATAGTCCAGCACTTCATCTACCAGCAGTTGCCCTTCCCTGTCCGGGTCACCTGCGTGAACCACTTCAGAGGCTTCCTGCAGGAAACGCTTGATCACGTTCAGCTGTTTGGTCACCGAAGGCCGGGGCTGCAGGCGCCATTTTTCCGGCACGATGGGCAGATCGTTGAGGTTCCAGCGGGCGTAGCGGCTGTCGTAGACGTCCGGCTGCGCCTGCTCAAGCAGGTGACCAATACACCAGGTCACCACCTGCCCGTTACCGCATTCGATAAAGCCGTCGCCCTTGCGGTGCGGCTTCGGCAACACGTCGGCGATGGCGCGCGCCAGGCTCGGCTTTTCGGCAATAAACAACCGCATCGAATTAACGGATCTCAATCATCGGTCGGCCACCGCGTGCGGTCACCAGCTCGCCGATCGCCGTCAGGGTAATGCCAAACTCGGCAGCCGTTGCCTGAACGTCAGCTTCGGCTTCCGGTGTGACCGCCAGCAGCAGGCCGCCGGAAGTTTGTGGATCGCACAGCAGGTTGCGCCACTCTTCAGGCATCTCGCCCATCAGGTGACCGTAGCTGGCAAAGTTGCGCTGAGTACCGCCCGGCACCGCGCCCTGCGCAATGTACTCTTCCACGCCCGGCAGTTTCGGCACGTCCTGATACCAGACCTGTGCCTGCACGCCCGCGCCCTGACACACTTCGGAGAGGTGTCCCAGCAGACCAAAACCGGTCACATCGGTCATCGCCTTCACGCCGTCGATATTGGCGAATGCCGCGCCCGCAAGGTTCATCTGGCACATCACTTCCGTTGCCAGACCTTTGTGTTCCGGCTTCAGCAGGGATTTTTTCTCGGCGGTCGTGAGTACGCCAATGCCGAGCGGCTTGGTGAGGAACAGCTTGCAGCCCGCCTGCGCGGTGCTGTTGCGCTTCACGCGCTCGGTCGGCACCACGCCCGTGACGGCCAGGCCAAAAATAGGTTCAGGCGCGTCAATCGAGTGACCACCGGCCAGCGCAATTCCCGCCTGCTGACAGGCGAAACGGCCGCCATCAATGACGTCGCGGGCAATTTCCGGCGCGAGGGTATTAATTGGCCAGCCCAGAATGGCGATGGCCATAATCGGCTTACCGCCCATCGCGAAGATATCACTGATGGCGTTGGTGGCCGCAATGCGCCCGAAATCGAAGGGGTTATCGACAATTGGCATAAAGAAGTCAGTGGTGCTGATAATGCTGGTGCCGTTACCTAAGTCATAAACTGCAGCATCGTCACGCGTTTCATTGCCGACAAGCAGGTTCGGGTCGACAAACTTCGCCTGTTCACTGTGCAGAATGGTCTCCAGCACTTTCGGGGAAATTTTACAACCGCAACCGGCTCCGTGGCTGTACTGCGTTAAACGAATGGTTTGCTCGCTCATGGACGTCTCCTGTCATCTCAATCGCGCTATGGTAGCGCTCATTCCATAAAGAGGTAAGTATGACTGTCTGAATTCTGCGGCAGATGCTCAGAATCCAGACAGTTTAGCGTGGGTTATCAGAAACGGCTGACGAAAGGCGAAGTGTCCGGCACGCTGATGGTGCTGGAGGCTTTAAGCTGCGGCGTACCGAGGTAGAGGAAACCGACAATTTTATCGTGCTCACCGCAGCCAAAACCGTCACGGACTACCGGGCTCTCGGTCAGCGGACCGGTACGCCAGATACCGTTAAACCCCTGTGCGACAGCGGCCATTTGCATCGCCATTACCGCGCAGCCAGCAGACATTTCCTGCTCCCAGACCGGGACTTTGTGGCCAGCCTGACATTTCGCCACGACGGCGATGATCATCGGCGCACGGAACGGCGCATTGCGCGCTTTATCGATACCTTTCTCATCCTGCCCGACGGCAACCGCGCCCTGCTCCAGCAGCTGGCTGAAACGATCGCGGCCTTCACCTTCAATCACAAAGAAGTGCCACGGCTGCAGCGTGCCGTGATCGGGGGCACGCATCCCGGCACGCAGAATGTTTTCCAGCTGCTCGCCCGCCGGGGCAGGTTCGGCCAGACGTGACGCGCTGCGGCGGTTAACAAGCAGTTCAAGTGCGTCCATTGGTTAACTCCTTTATTGAAATTTACTCACAAAATTAACACGGCCGCAGATTTTGTTACAGCCTGGCAGGCGATTCCTGCTGACAAGTGGCGGTTGGGTCATTACGATAACCCAACATTACCGTCCAGTGGCGACGGAAACAGTCATTTTCTGGTTAGGGAGAATACATGCGAACCCTTTGGCGAATCTTTGCCGGTTTCTTTAAATGGACGTGGCGACTGCTCAACTTCGTCCGCAACCTGGTGATGAACATCTTCTTCATCCTGCTGGTTCTGGTTTGCGCAGGCATCTGGATGCATATCAGCAATGCGAATCAGGCGCAGCATTCAACTCGCGGGGCGCTGTTACTCGATATCACCGGCGTCATCGTGGATAAACCGTCCACCAGCAACCGTCTGGGGGTCATTGGACGTCAGCTGTTTGGCGCGACGTCCGACCGCCTGCAGGAAAACTCCCTGTTCGATATTGTCGATACTATCCGTCAGGCCAAAGACGACCGAAATATCACCGGGATCGTACTGGATCTGAAAGATTTTGCCGGAGGCGACCAGCCTTCAATGCAGTACATCGGTAAAGCGCTGCGTGAATTCCGCGACAGCGGTAAGCCAGTGATCGCCGTGGGCGACAGCTACAGCCAGGGGCAATATTATCTGGCAAGCTTCGCCAACAAGATCTGGCTCTCTCCGCAGGGGACGGTCGACCTGCACGGCTTTGCCACCAACGGCCTGTACTACAAATCGCTGCTCGACAAGCTGAAAGTGACGACCCACGTCTTCCGCGTCGGCACCTATAAATCAGCCGTGGAGCCGTTTATTCGCGACGATATGTCCCCTGCTGCCCGTGAAGCGGACAGCCGCTGGATTGGCGAGCTGTGGCAAAACTATCTGGGCACCGTGGCCGCTAACCGCCAAATTACCGCTGAGCAGGTCTTCCCGGGCGCACGTGGCGTGCTGGAGGGTCTGCGTAAGGTTGACGGCGATACCGCGAAATATGCACTCGACAATAAACTCGTTGATGCGCTGGGTACCAGTGCGGATATCGAAAAAGCCCTGACCAAACAGTTTGGCTGGAGCAAAGAGGACAAAAACTACAGCGCCATCAGTATGTATGACTACGCTGCGAAAAAACCGGACGAGAGCGGTGACAGCGTAGCCGTGGTGTTTGCTAACGGCGCCATCATGGACGGTCAGGAAACCCCGGGTAACGTCGGCGGTGACACTACCGCGTCGCAAATCCGTGACGCGCGCCTTGACCCGAAAGTGAAAGCCATTGTTCTGCGCGTAAACAGCCCAGGCGGCAGCGTGAGCGCCTCCGAAGTGATCCGCGCTGAGCTGGCCGCAGCCCGCGCTGCGGGCAAACCGGTCGTCGTCTCCATGGGCGGAATGGCGGCATCAGGTGGGTACTGGATCTCCACGCCAGCCAACTACATTGTGGCTAACCCAAGTACGCTGACGGGTTCTATCGGCATCTTCGGGGTGATTAACACCGTGGAAAACAGTCTGGATTATCTGGGCGTGCACACCGACGGTGTTTCTACGTCGCCGCTGGCAGATGTGTCGATAACGAAATCCCTGCCGCCGGAAGTGTCGGAGATGATGCAGCTGAGCATTGAGAACGGGTATAAGCGCTTTATTACGCTGGTGGCTGACTCGCGTAAAAAGACGCCTGAACAGATTGACCAGATTGCTCAGGGCCACGTCTGGACAGGTCAGGACGCGAAGAACAACGGACTGGTGGACAGTCTGGGTGACTTTGACGACGCCGTGAAGAAAGCGGCCGACCTGGCGAAGCTCAAGCAATGGCACATTGAGTATTATCAGGATGAGCCGTCATTCTTTGATATGGTGATGGACAGCATGTCTGTCTCCGTTCGCGCCATGCTGCCGGAGGCGCTGCAGGCTTACCTGCCTGCGCCGGTTGCCACGGCAGCGAAAGCGATGAAGACGGAAAGCGATAAGCTCGCGGCCTTTAACGATCCACAAAGTCGTTACGCGTTTTGCCTGACCTGCGCGAACGTCCGTTAAAAACCGTCCCCTCTTCTCGCGAAGAGGGGATTTTTTTCTTTTGAAGAACAAGAACTCACTACCATGCAGAAGAAATCGATTTATGTAGCCTACACTGGCGGTACCATCGGTATGCAGCGCTCTGAAAATGGCTATATTCCTGTCTCCGGCCACCTTCAGCGTCAGCTTGCGTTGATGCCTGAGTTCCACCGTCCGGAAATGCCTGACTTTACCATCCATGAATACGAGCCGCTGATGGACTCCTCCGACATGACGCCAGAAGACTGGCAGCACATCGCGGATGACATTAAAGCGCATTACGACCAGTACGACGGCTTCGTGATCCTGCATGGTACCGACACCATGGCGTTCACGGCCTCGGCGCTCTCCTTCATGCTGGAGAACCTGAGCAAGCCGGTTATCGTCACCGGGTCGCAAATTCCGCTGGCGGAGTTACGCTCCGACGGGCAGATCAACCTGCTGAACTCCCTGTACGTGGCGGCAAATTACCCGATTAACGAAGTCTCGCTGTTCTTCAACAACCGTCTGTATCGCGGCAACCGCACGACGAAAGCCCATGCCGATGGTTTTGACGCCTTCGCCTCACCGAACCTGCAGCCGCTGCTGGAAGCCGGGATTCATATCCGTCGTCTGGGCACGCCGCCTGCACCGAATACCGCTGGCGAGCTGATTGTGCATCCGATTACCCCGCAGCCCATCGGCGTGGTTACCATTTACCCGGGTATTTCCGCCGACGTGGTCCGCAACTTCCTGCGCCAGCCAGTGAAAGCGCTGATCCTGCGCTCCTACGGCGTGGGCAACGCCCCGCAGAACGGTGAGTTTCTAAAAGAGCTTCAGGAAGCCAGCGAACGCGGAATTGTGGTGGTGAACCTGACCCAGTGTATGTCCGGCAAAGTGAATATGGGTGGCTATGCCACCGGCAACGCGCTGGCACATGCGGGTGTTATCAGCGGTTTCGATATGACCGTTGAGGCGACGCTGACTAAACTTCACTATTTACTGAGTCAGGATCTGGACATTCAGTCCATTCGCAACGCCATGATGCAAAATCTGCGCGGTGAACTGACCCCGGACGAATAAGGAGGCCTCATGACGCAACGCGCCCTGCTACTGGTCGATTTGCAAAATGATTTCTGCGCAGGCGGCGCGCTGGCCGTCGCCGAAGGTGACAGCAGCGTTGACGTGGCGAATAGGCTGATTGACTGGTGTAAAGCCCGCGGTGAAGCGGTGGTCGCCAGCCAGGACTGGCACCCGGCTAACCACGGCAGTTTTGCCAGCCAGCACAATGTCGAACCGTTCACTCAGGGTGAACTCGACGGGCTGGCGCAAACCTTCTGGCCGGATCATTGCGTGCAGCAAACGGAAGGCGCGGCGCTGCATCCGCTCCTGAATCAGAAAGCCATCGACGCGGTGTTCCATAAGGGTGAAAACCCGACAATAGACAGCTACAGCGCGTTTTTTGATAACGGTCATCGTCAGAAGACCGCGCTGGACGCGTGGTTACGCCACCATGAAATCACGGAGCTGATTGTGCTGGGGCTGGCGACAGATTATTGCGTAAAGTTTACCGTACTGGACGCGCTCCAGTCAGGCTACACCGTCAGCGTGATAACCGACGGCTGTCGCGGGGTGAACATCCAGGCGCAGGACAGCGCTCAGGCGTTTATGGAGATGGCTGCCGAAGGCGCGACGCTGTATACCCTGGCAGACTGGCTGGAAACGCAGGCGTAGTTTTTTAAGCCGGGTGGCGGCTTCGCCTTACCCGGCCTACTTTCTCTGGAGCGCAGCGCCACCCGGCATTTCTTCTCCAATCCCCATAAAGTGAACTCCCTCGCATCCTCAGCGAAGCGGCAATGCTATTCTCGTCAGGTTGTTTTTTCGCCACGCCTTTTCTGTGGCGTGGTTATTTTTATTAAGTCAAAGAGGAAATTATATGAAACGTTTGCCCTTGCTGGCAGCATTACCCTTGCTTTGCGCGTCACTGGCTTCCGCTGCGCCCCTGATGTCCGTCGGCTATTTCAACGGGGGTGGCGATGTCACCGCTGGACCGGGTGGCGACATTAATAAACTGGATGTCCGCCAGATCACCCACCTGAACTATTCGTTTGGTATGGTCTACAACGACGAGAAAGACGAAACCAACGCCGCGCTGAAAGATCCGACGAAACTGCATCAGATCTGGCTTTCGCCCAAAGTGGCATCCGATCTGGCCTTAATCCCCACTCTGCGTAAACAAAACCCGCACCTTAAAGTGCTGCTCTCTGTTGGCGGCTGGGGTGCGCGTGGTTTCTCTGGCGCAGCGGCCACCAAAGAGAGTCGTGCGGTGTTTATCCGATCCGCCCAGGAGGTTGTCGACAAATACAGTCTGGACGGGATTGATCTCGACTGGGAGTACCCGGTCAACGGCGCGTGGGGACTGGTTGCCAGCACGCCAGCCGACAGGGACAACTTCACCGCGCTGCTGAAAGAGATGCGCGACGCATTCGGGCAGAAAAAGCTGGTGACCATTGCGGTAGGTGCCAATGCGGAAAGTCCGAAAAGCTGGGTGGATGTCAAAGCCATCGCTCCCCTGCTCGACTACATCAACCTGATGACCTACGACATGGCGTATGGTACCCAGTATTTTAACGCCAACCTCTATGATTCCAGCGCCTGGCCGACGGTGGCTGCTGCCGATAAATACAGCGTGGACTTTGTGGTAAATAACTATCTGGCCGCGGGACTGAAACCACAGCAGATGAACCTCGGGATCGGGTTTTACGGTCGCGTACCGAAACGCGCCGTTGAGCCGGGTATCGACTGGAGCAAGCCGGACGCACAAAAAAATCCGGTCACCCAGCCCTACTTTGGACCGCAGGAGCTCGGCTTGTTCAGGTCGCTCGGCTATGACCTGTCCAAAGATACCTACGTGAAGTACAACGATATCGTGAAAAAGCTGCTGAACGATCCGCAGAAGCGTTTTACCGAGCACTGGGACGACCAGGCGAAAGTGCCGTGGCTCTCCGTGGAAGCAGCCGACGGCAAGGCGCTCTTTGCGATTTCGTATGAGAACCCGCGTTCCGTGGCGATCAAAGCGGACTACATTAGACAGAAAGGTCTCGCCGGGGCGATGTTCTGGGAGTATGGCGCGGACGATAACAACCAGTTAGCGAAGCAGCTGGCAGAGTCATTAGGGATCCCGCAAAAGTAGCGACGCATTCAAACCCTCTCCCCGTGGGAGAGGGTTGGATGAAGGCATCAGCCCGCACGGTTATTGCATTTTCAGCGTCGCAATTGGCTTCGGCGTGATGCCAAAATCTTCTTTCAGCTCTCGCTTGCTTTTCATCACCATCTGGCCGTTGGTATCGATCGTCATGTGCTGCGCGTCAGTATTGTTGCGCGCCTGCCACAGCATCACCAGCTGCAAACTGTTCTCTTTTTGCTCAGGGGTAAGCGCCACGCCATCCGGCCATTTTCCCAGTTCAACGGCGGTGACCAGACGCTGATAAACGTCCTGGGTCATCCCGTTAATCATGTCATCAATATTCACGATCTCTCCCTTTCAAAGGAATAATTTGCTGAATCGTTTTTTCAACCCTTGATCTGGTCGCCGTTTTCGTCATCCGTGAAGCTCATGGATGCCGAATTGACGCAGAAACGCTCCCCCGTTGGCTGTGGACCATCCGGGAAGACGTGCCCCAGGTGTGCGTCGCAGGTCCCGCAACGGATTTCCGTGCGCACCATGCCGTGCGAGGTGTCAGTCAGATAGCGGATGGCCTCATCGCTCACCGGCTCGTAAAAGCTCGGCCAGCCGCAGCCGGAATCGAATTTCGTTTGTGAGTTAAACAGCGGGGCATCACAGACCAGACAGTGATAGACGCCGTCTCGCTTATTGTGCAGTAAACGCCCGGTGAATGGCGGTTCCGTGCCGTGGTTCTGCGTCACGTAAAACTGCATTTCTGTGAGGTTTTTTTTCAAATCGTCAGGGTTACGTTGGTTCGACATATGCTTACATCTCGCTGTAGAAACAGACATCTTTTAACCCGGATTCTAACAAAACATTAACACCCTTGCGTGCACTTTTGTTCTAAACTTATGTGTCGCGAAAAGGCGGTCAGGCAATTGTGATCATGTTCACATTTTTATCCTGCGAGGACTTTAAAATTCCGGGCGCAGCCCCCATGTGGTTGCAAGCTCAAAGGGAAAGTGAGGCGAGTCAGTCGCACAAACGTTAGTCACAGGATTGATTTGTCGCAATGATTGACACGATTCCGCTTGACGCTGCGTAAGGTTTTTGTAATTTTACAGGCAACCTTTTATTCACTAACAAATAGCTGGTGGAATATATGACTATCAAAGTAGGTATCAACGGTTTTGGCCGTATCGGCCGTATTGTTTTCCGTGCTGCTCAGAAACGTTCTGACATCGAAATCGTTGGTATCAACGATCTCCTGGACGCTGAATACATGGCGTACATGCTGAAGTACGACTCAACTCACGGTCGTTTCGACGGCACCGTTGAAGTGAAAGACGGCCACCTGGTTGTTAACGGCAAAACCATCCGCGTTACTGCTGAGAAAGACCCAGCTAACCTGAAATGGAACGAAATCGGTGTTGATGTTGTAGCTGAAGCTACCGGTATCTTCCTGACCGACGAAACTGCACGTAAACACATCACTGCAGGCGCGAAGAAAGTTGTTCTGACTGGTCCTTCTAAAGACAACACCCCAATGTTCGTTCGTGGTGCAAACTTCGAAACTTACGCTGGCCAGGACATCGTTTCCAACGCATCCTGCACCACCAACTGCCTGGCACCGCTGGCTAAAGTTATCAACGACAACTTCGGCATCATCGAAGGTCTGATGACTACCGTTCACGCTACCACCGCTACTCAGAAAACCGTTGACGGCCCGTCTCACAAAGACTGGCGCGGCGGCCGTGGCGCGGCTCAGAACATCATCCCATCCTCTACCGGTGCTGCTAAAGCTGTAGGTAAAGTACTGCCAGAACTGAATGGCAAACTGACTGGTATGGCGTTCCGCGTTCCAACGCCTAACGTATCCGTTGTTGACCTGACCGTTCGTCTGGAAAAAGCTGCTTCTTATGAAGAAATTAAGAAAGCAATCAAAGCTGCTTCCGAAGGCGCAATGAAAGGCGTTCTGGGTTACACCGAAGACGACGTTGTATCTACTGATTTCAACGGCGAAGTGTGCACTTCCGTGTTCGATGCTAAAGCTGGTATCGCACTGAACGACAACTTCGTGAAACTGGTTTCCTGGTACGACAACGAAACTGGCTACTCTAACAAAGTACTGGACCTGATCGCTCACATCTCCAAATAAGTTGAGATGATTGTTTGATCCAAAAAGGCGACTTCGGTCGCCTTTTTTATTGTTTTTTAGACAGAGGATTGCTTAATGATTAATAAAATATTTGCACTTCCGGTAGTCGAACAACTTACCCCTGTGCTCTCCCGCCGCCAGATTGACGGCGCTGATGTTATCGTCGTTGACCACCCGCGCGTGAAAGCCTCCGTGGCGCTGAATGGCGCACACCTGCTCTCCTGGAAGCCTGAGGGCGAAGAGGAAGGACTGTGGCTGAGCGACGCCACCTCGTTCAAAAAAGGGGCTGCTATCCGTGGCGGCGTCCCCATCTGCTGGCCATGGTTCGGCCCGTCCACACAGCAGGGTTTGCCGTCTCACGGTTTTGCCCGTAACCAGCAGTGGACGCTGAAAGCGCACAACGAAGATGACAACGGTGCCGTGCTGACCTTTGAGCTGCAGGCGAATGATGAAACCCGCGCCCTGTGGCCGCATGATTTCACCCTGTACGCCCGTTTCAAGCTGGGTAAAACCTGCGAAATTGAGCTGGAAGCGCATGGCGAGTTCGAAACCACGTCTGCCCTGCACACCTACTTCAACGTGGGTGACATCAACGCAGTGAAGGTGAGCGGCCTCGGCGATACCTTTATCGACAAAGTTGATAATGCGAAAGAGGGCAAGCTGAGCGACGGCGTTCAGGCTTTCCCCGATCGTACCGACCGCGTCTATCTCCACCCGGAAGCCTGCAGCGTGATCCACGATGGTGCCCTGAACCGCGGCATTGAGGTCGTTCATCATCATCACAGCAATGTGGTGGGCTGGAACCCAGGTCCGGCATTGTCTGTCAGCATGGCCGATATTCCTGATGACGGTTACAAAACATTCGTTTGTGTAGAAACAGCCTGCGTGACCACGCCGCAGAAAGCGAGCGAAGAAAAACCGTCTCGTTTAGGGCAGACGATCCGTATTGTTAAGCGATAATCGCCCTGCACCACAAAAAAGCAAACGGGGCGCAAGCGCCCCGTTTTGATGCAATGATTGCACTGAATTAATGCACAATCAGAACTTGTAGGTCACACCCACAGAGAAGATACCCGCCCAGGACTTATCGACCATCGGGCTATCTTTCACTTCATCGCTCAGACGCTCATAACGGCCAGTACCGTAGACGCTCCAGTCGCCAAGGAAGTTATAGCTCGCGGTCAGCTCCAGGTAGGGATCCCAGCCATCATCTGCGCTGTAGCTTTTCAGACCACTGCGGCGAGACTCGTTTTTAGAGACGCCGTAATAGTAGTCGTTGTAGTTTTCACTGTTGTACTGCACACCGATGCCCGGCGTCAGGGTGAGCCCGCCGTTGGTATAACGGTACAGCCACGCCAGGTCCCAGATAAAGCCGTTGCTGTTGTCCAGCGTATCACCTGCCAGAGCAGTACGCAGGAAGCCATACTCGGTGTTATGCACGTATGAAAGCCCGGCCATCATGCTACTTTTGCGCTTATCGAGCTGGCGAAGCGCGTGGCTGTCGCTGTCTCCCGGCTTGAAGTGCGTTGGATCGTAGTAGGCCATGATCGAGAGCTTGTCGGACGTGTCATTCCAGAGATAGTAGCCGCCGCCGAGACCGCGGAACCAGACGTTCTCGCCTTCATAGGTGATAACGGGAACAGGATATACGTCACGATCGTACTGTTTGTATGGGCTGTTAATGACGCCAACACCCGCGCCAACCGTCCACTGACTTTCCGCCTGAGCGGTGCTAACTGCGGTCGCGGCAAGGATGCCCAATGCCAGAAGTTTGAGTTTGGTCACAATCCATTCTTTCCTGTAGTCAAATAATCAGCGGGAGAAGTGTAACCGCCATTCCCGTACAACCCAAAATTTTTTGCCTGCTAATCAGTCTGATTAACCCGTTATTTTTCACTTTTCAGATGACAGCACGCTTTCATTTATATGACCACTGAATGAAAAACGTGCTTAAGCCTTATAACCCAGGTGGAAATTTTTGGATGAGTTATTGATATGTCATTGAAATTAGATTTTCTCAGCATGCAAGTTTGGCAAATGCCATCTACGCTTAATTTTAAGAAGAGTTTTCCTGAACGCCCTGCGGTTCTTAGCCTCTGACCTGGCACACAGGTTGCTGCTCTGGCAGTGAGGTGCGAGAGATTCTCTTCCGGGAGCCTCCACTACTCATACGAACGGCTCTTATCCTGTGCTAAAAAACGAAAGGACGGCATGCCATGAATATATTCGATCACTATCGCCAGCGCTATGAAGCTGCCAAGGACGAAGAGTTCACACTGCAGGAGTTTCTTACCATTTGTCGGCAAGATCGCAGTGCCTATGCCAATGCGGCAGAACGGCTATTGATGGCTATTGGTGAGCCAAACATGGTTGATACTGCCCTGGAGCCACGGCTTTCCCGTCTGTTTTCGAATCGGGTGGTCGCCCGATATCCGGCGTTCGAAGAGTTCTACGGCATGGAAGATGCCATTGAACAGATTGTCTCCTATCTGAAGCATGCCGCTCAGGGTCTGGAAGAGAAGAAACAGATCCTCTATTTACTCGGCCCGGTCGGTGGCGGTAAATCCTCGCTGGCTGAACGCCTGAAGTCGCTGATGCAGCGCGTGCCGATTTATGTGTTGAGCGCTAATGGCGAACGCAGCCCGGTGAACGACCATCCGCTGTGCCTGTTTAATCCACAGGAAGATGCGCAAATTCTGGATAAAGAGTTTGGCATTCCGCGCCGCTACCTCGGCACCATCATGTCGCCGTGGGCGGCAAAACGCCTGCATGAGTTTGGGGGCGATATCACCAAATTCCGCGTGGTGAAAGTGTGGCCGTCTATCCTTGAGCAGATCGCCATCGCCAAAACGGAACCGGGTGATGAGAACAACCAGGATATCTCGGCGCTGGTGGGTAAAGTTGATATCCGTAAGCTGGAAAACTTCGCACAAAATGACCCGGATGCCTATGGCTATTCAGGTGCGCTGTGCCGCGCCAACCAGGGGATCATGGAATTCGTGGAGATGTTTAAAGCACCAATCAAAGTGCTGCATCCTCTGCTGACGGCGACCCAGGAAGGGAACTATAACGGGACGGAAGGTATCTCCGCCCTGCCGTTTAACGGGATAATCCTCGCCCACTCGAACGAATCCGAATGGGTGACCTTCCGTAATAATAAAAACAATGAGGCTTTCCTTGACCGCGTGTACATCGTCAAGGTGCCTTATTGCCTGCGGATCTCCGAAGAGATCAAGATTTACGAGAAACTGCTCAACCACAGTGAGCTGGTGCACGCTCCCTGCGCGCCAGGCACGCTGGAAACGTTGTCGCGCTTCTCTATCCTTTCGCGTTTGAAAGAGCCGGAAAACTCCAGCATATACTCAAAAATGCGCGTCTATGATGGCGAAAGCCTGAAAGACACCGATCCGAAAGCGAAATCCTATCAGGAGTATCGTGATTACGCCGGGGTCGATGAAGGGATGAACGGCCTGTCCACCCGTTTCGCGTTTAAGATCCTCTCCCGCGTCTTTAACTTCGACCATGCGGAAGTGGCGGCCAACCCGGTTCACTTGTTCTACGTGCTGGAGCAGCAGATTGAACGCGAGCAGTTCCCGCAGGAGCAGGCTGAACGCTATCTTGAGTTCCTGAAAGGCTACCTGATTCCGAAATACGCCGAGTTCATTGGCAAAGAGATCCAGACAGCCTACCTGGAATCCTATTCAGAGTACGGACAGAATATTTTCGACCGTTATGTCACCTACGCTGACTTCTGGATCCAGGATCAGGAGTACCGCGACCCGGATACCGGCCAGCTGTTTGACCGTGAATCCCTGAACGCGGAACTGGAAAAAATTGAGAAGCCTGCCGGGATCAGCAACCCGAAAGACTTCCGTAATGAGATTGTGAACTTCGTCCTGCGCGCCAGAGCGCATAACAACGGACGCAATCCGAACTGGACCAGCTACGAGAAACTGCGCACCGTTATTGAGAAGAAAATGTTCTCCAATACCGAAGAGCTGCTGCCGGTTATCTCGTTCAACACCAAAACCTCAACCGATGAGCAGAAGAAACACGACGATTTTGTCGACCGTATGATGGAAAAAGGCTACACCCGCAAACAGGTTCGCCTGCTCTGCGAATGGTATCTGCGCGTGCGTAAATCGTCCTAAAACAAGTGCCCGGCAGCGCTAGCGCCTGCCGGGCCAACAAAAACGCAAGTTGGCAAATGCAGTACGGGGGGTATATGACCTGGTTTATTGACCGGCGTCTTAACGGCAAAAACAAGAGCACGGTGAACCGCCAGCGCTTCTTGCGCCGTTACAAAGCGCAAATTAAACAGTCGATCTCCGAGGCCATCAACAAACGCTCGGTGACCGACGTCGATAGCGGCGAGTCTGTTTCCATCCCCACCGATGACATCAGCGAACCGATGTTTCATCAGGGGCGAGGCGGTCTGCGCCATCGCGTACACCCAGGTAATGACCACTTCGTTCAGAACGACAGAATTGAGCGTCCTCAGGGCGGCGGCGGTGGTTCAGGAAGCGGTCAGGGACAGGCCAGCCAGGACGGTGAAGGTCAGGATGAGTTCGTTTTCCAGATTTCAAAAGATGAATACCTCGACCTGCTGTTTGAGGACCTGGCGCTGCCGAATCTGAAAAAGAATCAGCATCGTCAGCTTAACGAGTACAAAACCCATCGCGCGGGCTATACCGCCAACGGCGTCCCCGCCAACATCAGCGTCGTGCGTTCGTTGCAGAATTCGCTGGCGCGGCGCACGGCCATGACGGCAGGCAAACGTCGTGAACTGCGCGAACTTGAGAGTAGCCTGAAGGTCGTGGAAAACACGGAGCCGGCGCAACTGCTGGAAGAGGAGCGCCTGCGCAAAGAGATTGCCGAGCTAAGAGCGAAGATCGATCGCGTTCCGTTTATCGACACGTTCGACCTGCGTTACAAGAACTATGAAAAACGCCCAGAGCCCTCAAGCCAGGCAGTGATGTTCTGTCTGATGGACGTCTCCGGCTCCATGGACCAGGCCACCAAGGATATGGCGAAGCGTTTTTATATCCTGCTCTACCTGTTCCTGAGCAGAACCTATAAGAACGTGGAAGTGGTCTATATTCGCCACCATACGCAGGCTAAAGAGGTCGACGAGCATGAGTTCTTCTACTCGCAGGAGACCGGCGGCACCATCGTCTCCAGCGCGCTGAAGCTGATGGATGAAGTCGTGAAAGAGCGTTACGACCCGGCGCAATGGAATATCTATGCCGCGCAGGCGTCAGATGGTGATAACTGGGCAGACGACTCACCGCTGTGTCACGACATCCTGGCGAAGAAAATTCTGCCGGTGGTGCGTTACTACAGCTATATCGAAATTACCCGTCGCGCGCATCAGACCCTGTGGCGGGAGTATGAACATCTGCAATCGATGTTTGATAATTTTGCCATGCAACATATCCGTGACCAGGATGATATTTATCCGGTGTTCAGGGAGCTCTTCCACAAGCAGTCTGCTAACAGCAACGCATAATCTCACAGCCAGCGAACGCGCTGGCTGTTTTCTTTCGACGCCGTTCTTCTCGTGCTAATGTAGCCATCTGCATACTGGATTATCACCGGGAAAATCGCGATGACTGACGACGTTATGGGGACAGGAACCCACCAGCAACTGATAACCTTACTCACCGGGCAAGGCGCACGTTTTCGCGTTATGGAGCACGAGGCGGTCGGGAAATGTGAAGCGGTAAGTGAAATACGCGGGACCGATCTGCGTCAGGGCGCAAAAGCCCTGGTCTGCAAAGTGAAGGGGAACGGTGTTAAAAAGCATGTTCTGGCGATCCTGGCCGCCGATCTGCAGGCCGACCTGAGCCGGCTTGCCAGCCATTTCGGCGGGCTTAAAGCCTCCCTCGCCAGCCCGGCCGAGGTAAGTACCCTTACCGCCTGCGTATTCGGCGCTATTCCGCCTTTTAGTTTCCACCCCGATCTGACGCTGGTCGCCGACCCGCTGCTGTTCGAGCGTTTCGACGAAATCGCGTTTAACGCCGGCCTGCTGGAAAAATCCGTGATCATGGATACCCAGGATTACCTGCGCATCGCCCGTCCTGAGCTGGTGACTTTCCATAAAGTCTAACCGTGAAGGCTGACTGTCAGCCTTTTCTCTCCAGCAACAGTACGGAGGCGACGAGAATCGCGGCAATGGCGAAAAACGATGAGGAGATAATCAGCGTTTCAACAAACATGTGATCGTTCATGATAGCGACCCCTTTGCGATATCTGCCTTCGTTTTAAACCGCGTAAATGACAAGGTTATGACAGCGGTAAAATCTTTTTAAAACTGTTCTCCGCCCTTTTTCCGCGTACAGTAAGCAGGACGATTATTTTGGCAAGGATTCCCTATGTTTGACCCTACTCTGCTCATTCTCCTGGCACTCGCCGCGCTGGGTTTTATCAGTCATAACACCACCGTCGCCATCTCGATTCTGGTGCTGATTATCGTGCGCGTCACGCCGTTAAATACCTTTTTCCCGTGGATAGAAAAGCAAGGCCTCACCATCGGGATAATCATTTTAACCATCGGGGTGATGGCGCCCATCGCCAGCGGTACGCTTCCCGCCTCAACGCTGCTGCACTCGTTTGTCAACTGGAAATCGCTGGTGGCTATCGCGGTAGGTGTTTTTGTCTCATGGCTCGGGGGGCGCGGCGTTACGCTGATGAGCAGCCAGCCTTCGCTGGTTGCGGGTCTGCTGGTGGGCACTGTGCTGGGCGTAGCGCTCTTTCGCGGCGTGCCGGTGGGCCCGCTGATTGCAGCCGGGCTGGTCTCCCTGTTTATCGGGAAGTCGTAGTCAGGCTGGCCATGTAACGCGCTGGCGTTTGACCCAGCCCCTTCTTAAACATGGTAATAAACGCGGTGGTCGAGTCATAACCCAGTGACTGCGCCACCTGCTGTACCGATTTCCCGCCGATCAAATGCTGTAACGCCACAATAAGCTGCAGCTGGTGACGCCAGCGACGAAAGCTTAAACCGGTCTCTTTTACCACCAGTCGCGCCAGGTTGCGTTCGCTCATGGCGAAGTGGCTTGCCCATTGTGCCAGCGTCTGCCAGGCCGCGGGCTCTTCAGCCATCTTCTCGCTCATCAGCCGGATTTTTGGATGGGGCGAGACGGGTAACTGTAAATGCTCCTGACGCTGGAGCGGCAGTTCATCAAACAGGACATCGACCAGTCGGGATGTGGCCGCAAGCTGAAGCTGTGCCTGCGATTTTTCTGCCAGAGATAAAATGAGCTCCCGCACCAGAGGGGACATTTTCAGCGTACAACAGCGGTCGGGCAGACTGGCGGCGCCGGGCTCAATGAACAAAAAGCAGAGCTGCGCCCCCGGCGTGGCCCTGTTACTGTGCGGCATCTGCCCGGGGATCCAGACCGCGTACTGGGGCGGTACCATCAACATGGCATTTTCCACTTCACAGGTAATCGCGCCGCCAAGCGCCAGAATCAGCTGTCCCTTGCGGTGATGATGCAGGGGTATATATTGTTCCTCCGCCACCACACGGATGCGAAAGGCGACGGCTGCATCATGCTGGCTATCAGGATCGTAGCCGTCCAGTCCCAGTCCAATCATCATGTTGTCCGATTTTAGCGATAAACTGTCATTTTAGCCTGATTTCAACCGCCGGGAAAATCGGTATTGTGTGCGCTCGCTTGAACGTATGAGAACATAATGACTACTGCTATTCGCACCTCAGGAAAACACGGCGCGCTGTTGATTGCAGGCATCCTGATGATCGCCACCACGCTTCGCGTCACCTTTACCGGCGCAGCCCCGCTGCTGGATACCCTTCGCCTTGATTATGGCTTAAGCACGGCGCAAACCGGTCTGCTGACCACCCTGCCCCTGTTGGCTTTTGCCCTGATCTCCCCGCTCGCCGCAGGTCTGGCCCGACGTATTGGCATGGAGCGTAGCCTGTTTATCGCCCTCTTGCTGATTTGCGCCGGGATAGCCGTTCGCTCCCTGCCTTCCGCTGCCCTGCTTTTCATCGGCACGGCAGTGATTGGCTGCGGGATCGCGCTTGGGAACGTGCTGTTACCAGGTTTAATTAAACGTGACTTTCCGGGCCAGGTGGCGAAACTCACCGGTGCCTATTCACTGACGATGGGGGCAGCCGCCGCGTTAGGCTCGGCGCTAATCGTGCCGCTGGCCCAGGGTCATGCGGGCTGGCAGGGCGCGCTGCTGATGCTGATGGTGTTTCCGCTGCTCGCCTTGCTGCTCTGGCTGCCGCAGTGGCGTCAGAAACATGTTGCGACGGTAACAGGCGCAGGCGCGTTACATAACCGCGCAATCTGGCGTTCTGCTCTCGCCTGGCAGGTGACGCTCTTTCTGGGGATTAACTCCCTTATCTATTACGTCATCATCGGCTGGCTGCCGGCGATACTACTTAGCCACGGCTACAGCGAGGCACAGGCAGGTTCGGTGCATGGTCTTTTACAGCTGGCGACAGCCGTGCCGGGACTTGCCGTTCCGCTGATCCTCCATCGGCTGAAAGATCAGCGGACGATCGCCGGTGCAGTGGCGCTGATGTGCGCAGTAAGCGCTGCGGGATTGTGGTTTATGCCGGATATGGCGGTGATGTGGACGCTGGTGTTTGGCTTTGGCTCCGGAGCAACGATGATCCTCGGCCTGACGTTCATCGGTCTGCGCGCGAGCTCTGCGCATCAGGCGGCGGCATTGTCCGGTATGGCACAGTCTATCGGCTACCTGCTCGCTGCCTGCGGACCGCCGCTGATGGGTAAAATCCACGATTCGGTAGGAGACTGGCGCATCCCCCTTCTCGCCTGTGCGCTGGCCGCGATCGTCATGGCCGTCTGCGGGATACTTGCCGGGCGCGACCGGGAAATCGCGCCCCGCTAAACACGAAGGCAGACCATCGGGTCTGCCCTGTTTTAGCCCCGCGCCGCGCGAAGCAATGCCTGTACGAGAACCACCGGACGTCCTTCCAGCGCAGCACGCTCGTGCTGGAACAAAGTGATCACAAAGAACGGGTGGGTTATCAGCTCCGCCGCACGGATTTCCCCCTGTTCGTCCCAGCCCGTCACGCGCATATCACCGCTCTCCAGCGCCTGAGCAAATTCCGGCGACACACCATAGTTGCAGTGATATCCCTCTTCAATTTCGGGTTTGCCGTAGGCTTTGGCGATCAGCGTATTGCTGCGCAGTTCAATGGCATCGGATATTTCCACCAGCGAGCAGGTCAGCGGCGCGATCACCATAGTGCCTTCGGTATCCGTCTCAGCATGTGCCGCATCGTGCCAGCCCAGCACGTTACGGGCATACTCAATCAGCGCATGCTGGAACCCACCGCAGGTCCCCAGGAATGGAATACTGTTTTCACGGGCGTAGCGTGCGGCAATAAAGGCGGCCTCTGTGTTTTTATAGGGGCTCGCAGGAACCAGCCAGATGGCATCGTAGCCCACCAGATCCTCAGAACTGGTTAATTCCGGGGTAGCAAGCCAGTCGTAATCGGCGGTGAGGTCAAGAACGGCCGCAGCATCGTCAATGGCCAACGGGATCGCCTTGTGTGCAATAACATCAGGATTGTAATCGCCAACCAGCGCAATGCGGAGCGTCGTTTTAACCGGGAGGTGTTCCATGAAAGGTTCCTTATGCCAGAGTATTATCAGATAACATAAGGAACCTCAGACTACCGATCTTCTGCAATTATCACAATACCTTAAATTGGGAGGGTGGAATTATGATTCAGTGCAAACGCGTCTATGAGCAGGCAAGCCCGGACGATGGCTATCGGGTGCTGGTGGACAGACTCTGGCCGCGCGGGGTTAAAAAAACGGACCTCGCCCATGACGAATGGTGTAAAACACTCACGCCATCGAACGCATTACGTCAGGAGTATCATAGCGAAGCTATTGATTTTGCGACTTTCAGTAAAGCCTATCAGGAAGAACTGGCGCAGCATAAGGACGAGGGAAGGCGTCTTGCGGCGCTGGCACACAAGCAGACTCTCACCCTCCTCTATGGCGCGAAAAACACGGAACAGAATCACGCCCTGGTTTTAGCCGACTGGCTACGCCATTTGTGATCAGCTGATTGTCAGCTCATCCCGCATTTGCGGGGCTTGATCAGGGGTGAGCGGCATCAGATGTTCGGCGCGAACAAACGCAAAGCCGTGCTGATTGTCAAAGGCGTAGACGTCTCCGGTGACCAGCCAAAGCGCGCGGTCCGCACTTGCGGGTAATTGCGTCATCACGCCGTTAACCGGGTTTACAAAACGCAGGCCAGGCTGGCAAAGACCAAACAACTCAACAGATTTACCAATATTGCGACGGCCAGAAGCCGTGCGGGCACCGATGATCATCGCCATGCTGCCCGGTTTAAGCTGAAACATACTTCTCTCGCGGTAACAGTAGCCAGATACTGGCTAAGAATAATCCTAAAGAGAAGTGTATCGCAGCACCTGCCCTTCTGTCACCTGGTGGGTTGCGGATGATCGCGACGATAGAGCGTCCATTCGTCGATCACTTCACCACCCGGCAGCTTGCACTCGGTACGAACACCCTGCGGGCTTTGAATCGGGATCTGTTCCCCGCCCTTTTCCAGACAGTAAACGGAAGCCGGGTTCGCCATACCTACGGCCTGCGGCGGTTTGGGCGCATCGGGTGGGGTTGTTTTTGCGGTACAGGCGGCCAGGGGAAGCGTCAGCGCCAGAAGCAGAAATCTCATCGCATCGATCCTTGTGACATCATCTTTGCCTAAGGGTAACGGCTCAGCGCCGCTTTCTCCATATATAAAATTTTCTGCATTCATGTTTTACTATGCCTGAAGCCTAAGAATTCAGCATAACATGCAGATGCAGACGTCTTCTGCCTGGGAGTCTTTCTACGTCATGTCGGATATTATCCTTGCCCGTGTTTCAGAAACCCTCGTTACTGAGCAATCCCTTGAAAGTCTCGTTCGTCAGCTGCTGGAGATGCTGGAAATCGTCACCGATATGGAGTCGACTTACCTGACGAAGGTGGATATCCAGGCGCGGCTGCAGCATATCCTTTATGCCCGAAACAGTAAGCAGATGACGATCCCGGAGGGGCTGAGCGTGCCCTGGGATGAAACGCTGTGTAAGCGCGCGCTGGATAGCGACACCATCTTCAGTAACGATGTCCCCGAGCGCTGGCCGGAGTGCGAAGCGGCGAAAGCTCTCGGTATTACCACTTACATGAGCATTCCGGTTCATCTCGCCGATGGCTCGCTTTACGGTACGCTTTGCGCCACCAGCACGGCTAAAAAGCCGCTCAGCGAGCGCGGTGAACAGATGTTAAAATTATTCGCCGGGTTGATTGGTCAGTACATTCAGAAAGAATCTCTGGTGAACCAGCTTCGGGAAGCTAACGCGGCGCTCATCGCACACTCTTATACCGATGCCCTTACCGGCCTGCCCAATCGTCGCGCCATCTTTGAGGATCTGACTACTCTGTTTTCCCTGGCTCGGCACATGAAACGTAATGCCATCATTGCGTTTATCGATCTGGACGATTTTAAATTGATTAACGATCGGTATGGGCATGAAGCAGGCGACCAGTTCCTGATTGAAGTGGGCAAGCGTTTGACCGCAGAAAAACAGCAGGACGATATCATTGGTCGGCTGGGCGGCGATGAGTTTCTGGTGGCCTCTCTGAGTCATGTCGACAATGAGGAGCACATGAATCAGCTCAAAGCGCGCTTCAGCGCACGCATTGCAGGGGAATACTGGCTGGGTAACATTAACCTTATTTATCCGGGAGCCAGCCTCGGCGTTATCGAAGTGGACCCAGACGTAACCGATCCGGACAGCGCATTACGTGCTGCTGATGTGGCGATGTATCAGGATAAGAAAGGAAAAAGCAAAACACGCTTTCTCGCGATGGATTAACCCCGTACACTCTACGGCGTTATAAAAAGAAAAAGGTGATGATATGAGAATAGGGATCCTCTTCCCTGTCGTTATTTTTATAACGGCGGTCGTGTTTCTGGCGTGGTTTTTTGTCGGTGGTTACGCTGCACCGGGGGCATAAATGAGAAAAACCACGCTCATTATGTTAATCATCGCCATTGTGGCCTTTGCTGGCACGCAGCTTGGCTGGTGGTGAACCCGTGATGTAAAAAGGCCGCCATCCGGCAGCCTTTTTTAACGCTTCAGTTTTAGCTTTTGATCTTTCTGTAGATAAACAGCACAACCAGCGCGCCGATCACCGCAACCGCAAAGCTGCCGAAGTTAAAGCCATCTACTTTCCCGAAGCCGAACAGCGTACTGATCCAGCCGCCGACTACCGCGCCGACAATACCCAGTATTACGGTGACGATAAACCCACCGCCATCTTTGCCCGGCATGATCCACTTCGCCAGAATACCCGCAATCAGCCCAAAGATAATCCAGGATAAAATTCCCATAACTTTCCTCTCTGTATGGTTTTTGTCATTAAATCAACGACACAAAAAAGGATAGCACAGGATTTGAGAAAGGAAATTTGTGATAAGCCTCACACTGACCGGATGCGCATTTTACCATCAAAATGCCCTTCCCCAGGAAATGTGGGGTTGCATCTTTTGTTGAGAAAGATTATCTTTCTCAACACTGAATAGTTGAGAGAAATACTCAGGTATTCAGTACGACATTGCTCACATTGCTTCCAGTATTTCTTGCCCACGCTTTCGTGGGCTTTTTTTTGGGTTATACCCCAACAAAAGCGTGCCGGTTACGGCCTCCACGTTTTGCCTGATAGAGCGCCTGGTCCGCGGCAATAATAATTTTCTGCTGACTGCCCGCGATGTCGACAGCACGCGCAGTGGAGATGCCTACACTCACCGTGACCCGCCCGAAAGGACTGAACGCGTGTTCAATGTGGAGTGAGAAGACATTGCGAATAATCGCCTGTGCAAGGCGGAGCGCCTCCTGGATATCCGATTCAGGCAATATCAATGCAAACTCCTCCCCGCCATATCGCGCCACAAGCTGGTTGTCGCGAGTGAGGCTTTCCCTGAGGCAGTTTCCCAGTAATGCCAGACACCTGTCCCCTTCCGGGTGACCATAGTTATCGTTGTACTTTTTGAAGTAGTCCACATCCACGAGGAGGAGCGAAATCGGCGCGTCCTCTGCCGCACACATCGCGATGTCGGAGAGAATTTTTTCATCGAAAATACGTCGGTTATAAAGCCCGGTCAGGGCATCCTCCGAGGCAATAATCTTTAGCGCTTTGTTATCCCGTGTTTTTCTGGATAAGTCGGAATACAGGAAATAAGACGCCACGATGAGTATCGCGGTAAAAACGAAAATAAGTAAGGCAAGCTGAATCGCCTGCTTGCGCCAGGGGGAAAGGGCTTCATCCGCGCTGACCGCCACCGTCGTGACCAGTCCGTAGCGGCTGTTTTTCTCATAGGCATAGATGCGTTCGATTTTATCAAACCGGGAAACGGAGCTGGCTATCCCTGTATTTTGTACTTTTAGGTATTTCCTGAAGAGAGGGGAATCTGAAAAAATCGTACCGATATAGGTATTCTTAAAGGGGTAGCGAATCAGTAAAACGCCTGTTTGTGTCGTTAAGCCAATAACGCCCGCGTGTCCGATATTGATCTGTCCATAAAGGGTCAGAAAGTTTTCGATACCCAGCGTCACCACCACGACGCCGTTAAATGCCCCCGTGTGAGTATCAAGGCGTCGGCTTATGGTAATAACCCATTTACTATTGGTTCTGCTTATCACTGGCTCGCCAATAAATATCTGCTGGCTTTTATTTTCCTTGTGATAGACAAAGAATGACCGGTCCGCGCCTTTACGGGGACCTGCAAAAGTTTCGTGCAAGGCGGTGAAGATATCCCCCTGCGCATCATAGACAACCACATTATTAATCTGGGTAAGAAGGTTATCCTGATTGCTTATCATTCGCTGAATATTGATCGCCTGTTGCGGGGTCATGCCATAAATTTCAAGGGTGTCGGAAACGGTGGTAATCAACATTTCACTTTGGCGTATGATGCCTTCTGTATAGACATTCAGGGTATGGCTCAGGTTGGCAACGCTGGTATTGATCTGCTGGATTGACTGCTGTCGGGACGTTGCAATCTGCACGGCAAGCGACAATGAAATGATCAACGAGACAATGATGACGGTTATGGTTGTTGTGTAAAAAGTATTTTTGACATGCACGAGCTTTTCCACCTTATCACGCCTGACATCCCTGGCTGACAACTCTTGTCACTGTAACAAAGCTCAGGTTAAGAGGAAAATGAATTGCACTTAAGCATAGTTCATCCGCCTGGATTAGGCTGACTACCCATATTATCAGGCTTGTAGCAAGCCCAGCCTGTGATAAGATTTGAAAAATCAGGGAGCGGACAAGGTATCTGGAAAATGAAAAAGATCGTTGCCGTTACTATCGTTTCAGCGTTTCTGGTCTTTCTGTCTCTCTATACGGTCAATGCGGTTATCATGGGCCAGCAGAAAAGCAAACTGCGTGAGATTTCCCAGACCCTTTTACAGTATTCAGAAGGCCTGTCTCAGAGCGTGGCGCAGACACTTAAAGGCCTGACCACTCAGGGATGCGACAAAGCCAGCCTTGATCGCTACAGACAGATTAAGCTCGACAGCCTTTATTTTGCAGACATCGGTTTTATAGAGCAGGGAAAAATAATCTGTACCGCTTTTTGGGGAAAACTCGCTAACCCTGTCCCCCTGCCAGCAGAGCTCCATAAAACACCCAGGGGATTCCTGCTCGCGCAATTTTCCAGAAAAGATTTTTTCACGGGCAATGCGGCCATCTATAATAATCTTATTATCTTCTCCTCCCGCTACGCTTACGATAAATTCACCCCGGTTACCAGCAATTACTCCCTCAGCGCAACCACCAAAGACTTTGCCAGAATATTTTTTTCAGCAACCCATGAGGTAAAAGAACAGGATGGGGTACATTCCACGTTATTTACCCTCACCCTCACACAGTGCAGCACTTCCTGGGATTTGTGCGTCATTGTGAAGCATCACCATGCAGGACTGGCCTCGTTATCTCCCGCGGTGTTTGCCTTTCTCGTGGCTATTTTATGTTTTATCTGGATTGCGATAACGTTATTTTTCTTTCGACTCAATGAAGACCGATTTTCACTGGAACGGACGTTGGTTAAAGCTGTCTTAACCAACACTATTGGCGTTCACTACCAGCCCATAATTCGCATTCAGGATAGCAAAATAGTGGGCGTGGAGGTTTTATCGAGATGGCGCGACGCAAAACACGGTGACGTCTCGCCGGAATTGTTTATTCCATTAATCCAGAAAATTGGTTTGTATAAGAAATATTATACCCATATTCTTGAGAAATCCCTTAAGGACATCGCACCGCTGGTGCTTAAGCATCAGCTGGTCGTTTCGCTCAATGTTGGTCGAACGGAAATTGAAGATGGACAATTTATCAGCATTTTGCGCCGTGGATGTTTAGCCAACAACATTCCGCTGCCTCTGGTAAAAGTCGAGCTCTCTGAAAAAGCCGTTTCCACCGCGAATATTCTGGAGGGCTTCTGTCAGAAGTTAAAATCCCTTGGTGTCAGAATATCCATTGATGACTTCGGTGTGCAAAACTCCAACCTGGCCAGGCTTTCGCTTCTTGAATATGATGAGATCAAAATCGACAAGTCGCTGGTCGATGGCATCAGTGAGCATTATAAGCAGAACATTTTTGTGATCTTTAGCGACGCCCTCGCAAAACTGAATAAAACGCTGGTTTTCGAAGGCGTTGAGAACGAAATACAATTCCGCTTTATTGCTGAACGATATCCTGAGGCTCTGGTTCAGGGATGGTATTTTTCAAAATCTGTTTCCCGCCGTGAGCTTGCGAAGCGGCTCCTGGGTCTGGCGCGGTAGGCTATTCATTTCCCCACTGATTAAGGAAGTTCGCAATATCATCAATACGTTCAGCATGAACCCCGGCTTCACGCGCCATCTCTTGCTGAGCTTCCTCATCAATCTCCTCATTATTTGATAACCGCGTGAGCAGCAGCTGGAAATAATGCGCCAGTGGGTCCTGCTCTGACTCACTGACAGGCTTTGCGGCTTCCGTCGCGTATTCTTCGACGATGTCATAATACTTCAATGGGATGTCGTTATTCATAACTGTCTAAACCTCTCAGGATGAAGTCACAAGTATATCGGACGACGCACGGTTGACCAACGCGTTGCTTCAGATAAGCAGCGCAAGCAGGGCGGCAAGCGCAGGTAAAGCCTGAACATACAGAATCTTCCGGCTGGCGGTCACTGCGCCAAAGAGACCGGCAATCAGCACGCAGGCCAGGAAGAAGATGGCCACATGAACACCCTCTTCACCGAGCCAGAGGCTCCAGAGCAAACCCGCCGCAAGAAAACCGTTGTATAGCCCCTGATTCGCGGCCAGCGCGCGGGTTTCACGCGCAAATTCCGGGCTGAGATTAAACGCCTTATGCCCGGTTCTGGTGTCCCACAGGAACATTTCCAGCACAAGGATGTAAAGATGGATAAATGCAACGACAGCGATAAGAACAGTGGCTAGCATCGTGTTATTTCCTGCAGGCAGAGGCAAAAAAAACGGGAACCCTCAGGCCCCCGCTCTTGTTTAACCCAGAGTCTGGATTACATGTTCGCGATGATCGCGTCGCCAAACTCTGAACATTTCAGCAGTTTAGCGCCTTCCATCAGACGTTCGAAATCGTAAGTTACGGTTTTGGCGTTGATCGCGCCTTCCATACCTTTCACGATCAGGTCTGCGGCTTCGAACCATTCCATATGACGCAGCATCATCTCTGCGGACAGGATGATAGAGCCTGGGTTCACTTTGTCCTGACCTGCATATTTAGGAGCAGTACCGTGGGTCGCTTCGAACAGAGCGCACTCGTCACCGATGTTTGCACCAGGGGCGATACCGATACCGCCAACCTGTGCTGCCAGGGCGTCAGAGATGTAGTCACCGTTCAGGTTCATACAGGCAATCACGTCGTATTCAGCAGGACGCAGCAGGATCTGCTGCAGGAACGCATCGGCGATCACATCTTTAACGATGATCTCTTTGCCGGTGTTCGGGTTCTTGATCTTCTGCCACGGGCCACCGTCGATCAGCTCACCGCCGAACTCTTCTTTCGCCAACTGGTAACCCCAGTCTTTGAAGGCACCTTCGGTGAACTTCATGATGTTGCCTTTGTGAACCAGAGTCACAGAGTCACGGTCGTTGGTGATCGCGTATTCGATAGCCGCGCGCACCAGACGTTTAGTCCCTTCTTCGGAGCATGGCTTGATGCCGATACCGCAATGTTCAGGGAAGCGAATTTTCTTCACGCCCATCTCTTCGCGCAGGAATTTAATCACTTTTTCTGCGTCTGCAGAGTCTGCTTTCCACTCGATGCCCGCGTAGATGTCTTCTGAGTTTTCGCGGAAGATAACCATATCGGTCAGTTCAGGGTGCTTAACCGGGCTTGGGGTGCCCTGATAGTAACGCACCGGACGCAGACAGACGTACAGGTCCAGCTCCTGACGCAGTGCCACGTTCAGGGAGCGGATACCGCCGCCGACTGGGGTGGTCAATGGGCCTTTGATAGCAACGCGGTAGTCGCGGATCAGGTCCAGCGTTTCTGCTGGCAGCCAGACGTCCTGGCCATAAACTTGAGTCGATTTCTCACCGGTGTAAATTTCCATCCAGGAAATTTTACGCTCGCCTTTGTAGGCTTTCTCAACAGCGGCATCAACCACTTTCAGCATTGCCGGGGTAACGTCTACACCGATACCGTCACCTTCAATGAACGGGATAATCGGATTGTGAGGAACGTTAATCTTGCCGTTTTGCAGGGTGATCTTTTTACCTTCCGCCGGAACAACTACTTTGCTTTCCATTAACCTCTCCTTCGAGCGCTTCTGGTTGTTACTGATCTTATGTTAATAAATTGTAATGAGCCCTTCGATAGTACCTGAATGTCCTGCGCCATGAAAGGTCTTCGTTATTAGGCTATAATGCGGCAATTGATAACGCCTGAAAATACCATGAAGAAAACTTCTTTTACAAAACACCGGGTTGAGCGATTCAGCTCGCGACAAGCCGCCAGAAGACCGCAAGAAACCCAGCCGAAGCGGGTTATTTTGTTCAATAAACCCTACGATGTTTTGCCGCAGTTCACCGATGAGGCCGGACGCAGCACGCTGAAGGATTACATTCCCGTTCAGGGCGTTTACGCCGCCGGGCGTCTGGACCGGGACAGCGAAGGACTTTTAGTTTTAACCAACGACGGCGCTCTGCAGGCAAAGCTCACACAGCCGGGAAAACGCACGGGCAAAATTTACTTCGTGCAGGTCGAAGGCGAACCGGACGAAGAAACGCTGGAGAAATTACGCCGTGGCGTAACGCTGAACGATGGCCCAACCCTGCCTGCAGGTATTGAACGCGTGGATGAGCCGGAGTGGCTATGGCCGCGCAATCCGCCCATCCGCGAACGCAAATCCATTCCGACAAGCTGGCTCAAAATCACCCTTTATGAAGGCCGCAACCGTCAGGTTCGGCGCATGACCGCGCACGTCGGCTTCCCTACTCTGCGTCTGATTCGCTACGCCATGGGCAGCTATACCCTGGAAACGCTGGCAAACGGTGAATGGCGAGACGTTACCGCTTAAGGAGTCACTATGTTTAAACCTCATGTTACGGTCGCCTGCGTGGTCCACGCCCAGGGTAAATTCCTTGTGGTCGAAGAGAGCATTAACGGTAAAGCGCTGTGGAACCAGCCAGCCGGGCACCTTGAAGCCAATGAGACCTTACTGCAGGCAGCAAAACGCGAGCTGTGGGAAGAGACCGGCATACACGCTGAACCCCAGCACTTTATCCGACTGCATCAGTGGATTGCGCCCGATAGCACCCCGTTCCTGCGCTTCTTGTTTGCCGTCGAGCTTAGCGAAATGTGCGCCACAGAGCCGCAGGATGACGATATCGACCGCTGCCTGTGGGTGACTGCCGAGGAGATCCTTAACGCGCCAAACCTGCGCTCGCCGCTGGTTGCGGAAAGCATTCGCTGCTGGCAGTCTGCTGGCCGCTTACCGCTGGAAGTCATCGGCGCATTTAACTGGCCGTTTACAGAGGGTGCCAATGGTGGGGGGGCGTGATAGAATACGCCGCCTTGAAGTTCAATGTCGTGAGTATTCCATGTCAGATAACAGCCAGAAAAAAGTGATCGTCGGCATGTCCGGCGGTGTCGATTCCTCCGTTTCCGCCTACCTGTTACAGCAACAGGGCTATAAGGTGGAGGGCCTGTTCATGAAGAACTGGGAGGAAGATGATGGCGAGGAATACTGCACTGCCGCTGCGGATCTCGCCGATGCGCAGGCCGTGTGCGATAAGCTCGGCATTGAACTGCACACCGTTAACTTTGCTGCAGAATACTGGGATAACGTCTTTGAACTGTTCCTGGAAGAGTACAAAGCGGGGCGCACCCCGAACCCGGATATTCTGTGCAACAAAGAGATCAAATTTAAAGCCTTCCTGGAATTCGCTGCGGAAGATCTGGGCGCAGACTACATTGCGACCGGCCACTACGTGCGTCGTGCAGATGTGAATGGCAAAAGCCAACTGCTGCGCGGTCTGGACGGCAACAAAGATCAGAGCTACTTCCTTTATACCCTGAGCCACGAACAGATCGCCCAGAGCCTGTTCCCGGTTGGCGAGCTGGAAAAGCCGCAGGTACGTAAAATCGCGGAAGATCTGGACCTGATCACCGCAAAGAAAAAGGACTCTACCGGCATCTGTTTCATCGGTGAGCGCAAATTCCGTGATTTCCTTGGCCGCTACCTGCCTGCACAGCCGGGTAAAATTGTCACCGTTGATGGCGATGAGATCGGCCAGCACCAGGGGCTGATGTACCATACTTTAGGCCAGCGCAAAGGTCTGGGTATCGGTGGAACCAAAGATGGCAGCGAAGATCCGTGGTATGTGGTCGACAAAGATGTCGAAAACAATATTCTGGTTGTCGCCCAGGGGCACGACCATCCGCGTCTGATGTCCGTTGGCCTTATCGCGCAACAGCTGCACTGGGTCGATCGCGAGCCGCTGAAAGGCACGCTGCGCTGCACGGTGAAAACGCGCTACCGTCAGACCGATATTCCTTGCACCGTTACCGCGCTCGATGACGATCGCATTGACGTGCGTTTTGACGAGCCGGTTGCCGCCGTCACCCCAGGTCAGTCTGCTGTCTTCTACAGCGGCGAAATCTGCCTGGGCGGCGGGATCATTGAACAGCGCCTGCCGCTGCCCGCTGTTTAACAGAGTGCACACATAAAGGAGACCATGTGGCGAAGAACTACTACGACATCACCCTGGCGCTGGCAGGAATTTGCCAGTCTGCCCGTCTGGTGCAACAGCTGGCGCATCAGGGTCATTGCGATGCCGATGCCCTGCACGTTTCACTCAACAGCGTTATCGACCTTAACCCCGGTTCAACTCTGGGTGTATTTGGTGGGAGTGAAACCAATCTTCGTCTCGGTCTTGAAACCCTGCTTGGCGTGCTTAACGCCAGTAGTCGTCAAGGGTTAAACGCAGAACTGACCCGCTACACCTTAAGCCTGATGGTACTTGAGCGTAAGTTGAGCGCGGCGAAAGGCGCGCTCAATACCCTGGGCGATCGTATCGGCGGGCTCCAGCGTCAACTCGACCATTTTGATCTGCAATCCGAAACGCTGCTGAGCGCGATGGCCGGTATTTACGTTGATGTCATCAGCCCGCTGGGCCCACGTATTCAAGTCACCGGATCCCCTGCCGTACTGCAAAGCCCACAGGTGCAGGCAAAAGTACGTGCGTCCCTGCTGGCAGGGATCCGCGCCGCCGTGCTGTGGCATCAGGTTGGCGGTGGCCGTCTGCAGTTAATGTTTTCTCGTAATCGCCTGACCACTCAGGCAAAACAAATTCTTGCTCATTGTTAACCTCCCGGAGTTGCGAATTATGGAATTATCCTCACTGACCGCCGTATCCCCTGTCGATGGACGCTACGGCGATAAAGTCAGCGCGCTGCGCGGGATCTTCAGCGAATATGGTTTGCTGAAGTTCCGTGTTCAGGTTGAAGTACGCTGGCTGCAGAAGCTGGCCGCCCAGGCAGCAATCAAGGAAGTTCCTGCTTTTGACGAAAAGGCAAACGATTACCTTGATAAAATCGTTGCTGAGTTTAGCGAAGAAGATGCCGCGCGCATTAAGACCATTGAACGCACCACCAACCACGACGTGAAAGCGGTTGAGTACTTCCTGAAAGAGAAAGTGGAAAGCGTCCCTGCCCTGCACGCGGTGTCAGAGTTCATTCACTTCGCCTGTACCTCTGAAGATATCAACAACCTGTCTCACGCGCTGATGCTCTCTACCGCGCGTAAAGAGGTTGTGCTGCCTTACTGGCGTAAGATCATCGACGCGGTGAAAGCGCTCTCCGTGGAATACCGCGACATTCCGCTGCTTTCCCGTACTCACGGCCAGCCAGCCACCCCTTCCACCATGGGTAAAGAGATGGCAAACGTGGCGTACCGCATGGAGCGCCAGTACCGTCAGCTTGAGCAGGTTGAAATTCTGGGCAAAATCAACGGCGCGGTCGGTAACTACAATGCCCACATCGCCGCTTACCCGGAAGTGGACTGGCACCAGTTCAGCGAAGAGTTCGTGACCTCTCTGGGTATTCAGTGGAACCCGTACACCACCCAGATTGAGCCGCACGACTATATCGCCGAACTGTTTGACTGCATCGCGCGCTTTAACACCATCCTGATCGACTTCGATCGTGACGTGTGGGGCTACATTGCGCTTAACCACTTCAAGCAGAAAACCATCGCCGGTGAAATTGGTTCTTCCACCATGCCGCATAAAGTGAACCCAATCGACTTCGAAAACTCCGAAGGCAACCTGGGCCTGGCGAATGCGGTGCTGCAGCATATGGCGAGCAAACTGCCGGTATCCCGCTGGCAGCGTGACCTGACCGATTCCACCGTGCTGCGTAACCTGGGCGTGGGCATTGGCTACGCGCTGATCGCTTACCAGTCCACCCTGAAAGGCGTGAGCAAACTGGAAGTGAATCGCGATCGTCTGCTGGACGAACTGGATCACAACTGGGAAGTGCTGGCGGAGCCGATTCAGACCGTGATGCGTCGCTACGGCATCGAAAAGCCGTATGAAAAACTGAAAGAGCTGACTCGCGGCAAGCGTGTAGATGCTGAAGGCATGAAACAGTTTATTGACGGTCTGGCACTGCCAGAAGAAGAGAAAACGCGCCTGAAAGCCATGACGCCGGCGAACTACATTGGCCGCGCCATTACCATGGTCGACGAGCTGAAGTAACACCCCTTCCCCCCTTTCCGCCCGGAAAGGGGGTTGCTTTTCCCCGGTTTACTGAATGTTTATCCCCACGGCAACATAATCAGCGTTAAACTATTCGTACTACATATTCTGGGAGAAAAGATGATGCGCGTACTGGTTGTTGAGGATAACGCATTGCTACGCCACCACCTGAAGGTTCAGCTTCAGGAGATGGGACATCAGGTGGACGATGCTGAAGATGCAAAAGAAGCCGATTATTATCTCAATGAACATCTGCCGGATATCGCCATTGTCGATTTAGGCTTGCCTGATGAAGACGGTCTGTCGTTAATTCGTCGCTGGCGCAGCCATGATGTTTCTCTCCCGGTGCTGGTTCTGACCGCCCGCGAAGGCTGGCAGGACAAAGTTGAAGTGCTCAGCGCCGGTGCGGATGATTACGTCACCAAGCCGTTCCATATTGAAGAAGTGGCTGCGCGAATGCAGGCGCTATTACGCCGCAACAGCGGGCTGGCTTCACAGGTTATCTCCATCCCGCCTTTCCAGGTGGATCTCTCCCGACGCGAGCTCTCGATTAACAATGAAGTGATCAAGCTGACCGCATTCGAATACACCATCATGGAAACGCTGATCCGTAACAGTGGCAAGGTTGTGAGCAAAGACTCCTTAATGCTCCAGCTCTACCCGGACGCGGAGCTGCGCGAGAGCCATACTATTGATGTGCTGATGGGGCGTTTGCGTAAGAAAATTCAGGCGCAGTACCCGCAGGATGTGATCACGACCGTCCGCGGCCAGGGCTACCTGTTTGAATTACGCTAAATGAGACAGATTTTGCGCCATATACTGCCCCTCTCACTGCGGGTTCGTTTTTTGCTGGCAACGGCCGCAGTGGTGCTGGTGCTGTCGCTCTCCTACGGTATGGTCGCCCTGGTGGGTTACAGCGTCAGCTTCGATAAAACGACTTTTCGACTGTTACGTGGCGAAAGTAATCTGTTTTACACTCTGGCGAAATGGGAAAACAACCGTATCAGCGTTGAAATGCCCGAGAACCTGAATCAACAGAGCCCTACTTTAGCCCTGATTTACAACGAAAAAGGGAAGTTGCTGTGGGCGCAAAGAGATATCCCGTGGCTGGTTAAAAGCATTCGTCCGGAGTGGCTTAAAACCAATGGTTTTCATGAGATAGAAGCCGATCTTAACACCACCAGCTCGCTGATTCGCGAAGATCGCTCTATGCAGCAGAAACTCAATGAAATCCGCGAGGATGATGCCGAAACGGAGATGACGCACTCCGTGGCGATTAATATCTACCCGGCGACGATGAACATGCCGCAGCTGACCATTGTGGTGATCGACACCATTCCTGTCGAGCTCAAGCGCTCCTACAGGGTCTGGAGCTGGTTCGTTTATGTTCTGGCCGCTAACCTGCTGCTGGTAATCCCGCTGCTTTGGGTGGCGGCGTGGTGGAGCTTGCGCCCCATTGAATCCCTGGCGCGAGAGGTGCGCGAGCTTGAGGAACACCATCGCGAAAAACTCAATCCGGAAACCACCCGTGAGCTGACAAGTCTGGTACGTAATCTCAATCGCCTGCTGAAAAGTGAACGTGAACGCTATGATAAGTACCGTACAACTCTGACTGACCTCACTCACAGCCTGAAAACACCGCTGGCCGTGATGCAAAGTACCCTGCGTTCAATGCGCAGTTCAAAGCTGAGCGTTGATGATGCCGAGCCGGTGATGCTGGAGCAGATCAGTCGAATCTCACAGCAAATTGGCTATTACCTGCACCGCGCCAGTATGCGTTCCGGCAGCGCGCTTCTGAGCCGCGAGCTGCACCCGGTGGCACCGCTGCTGGATAATCTTACGTCCGCCCTCAACAAGGTGTACCAGCGTAAAGGGGTGAACATCAGCCTCGATATCTCGCCTGAGATAAGCTTTGTCGGCGAAAAGAATGACTTCATGGAAGTCATGGGCAACCTGCTGGATAACGCCTGTAAATACTGCCTGGAGTTTGTGGAAGTGTCTGCGCGTCAGACGGATAACGAGTTACATATTATCGTTGAAGATGATGGCCCGGGGATCCCGCGCAATAAACGTGATGTGGTGTTCGATCGCGGCCAGCGCGCCGATACGCTGCGCCCCGGCCAGGGGGTGGGGTTAGCCGTCGCACGTGAAATTGTCGACCAGTACGATGGAAAAATTGAAACCAGCGAAAGTTTGCTGGGCGGCGCCAGAATGGAAGTGATTTTTGGTCGCCAGCAGCCCACATCGAACGATAGTTAACCCGTTATGTGAAAAATGCGAGGATCTCGCAGCCGGGGGGCTGAGCTTCCGTTATAATCCGTGTCAGTAAGAACCTGCGGAATAAAAAAATATGGATTATCACTTAACGCTTAACTGGCCCGAGTTTATTGAACGTTACTGGCAAAAACGCCCGGTGGTTCTGAAACGTGGGTTCAGCAACTTTGTCGACCCTATCTCGCCTGACGAACTGGCCGGTCTGGCCATGGAAAACGAAGTCGACAGCCGCCTGGTCAGTCACCAGGACGGGAAATGGCAGGTCAGTCACGGTCCTTTCGAAAGCTATGATCATCTCGGTGAAAACAACTGGTCGCTGCTGGTGCAGGCCGTCAACCACTGGCACGAACCCACTGCCGCGCTAATGCGCCCGTTCCGCGCCCTGCCCGACTGGCGGATGGACGATCTGATGATCTCCTTCTCCGTTCCGGGTGGCGGCGTGGGTCCGCACCTTGACCAGTACGACGTGTTTATTATTCAGGGTACGGGTCGCCGCCGCTGGCGCGTGGGCGAGAAAGTGCCGATGAAACAGCACTGTCCGCATCCGGACCTGCTTCAGGTGGATCCGTTTGAAGGGATTATTGATGAAGAGCTGGAGCCAGGCGATATTCTCTACATTCCGCCTGGGTTCCCGCATGAGGGTTACTCCCTGGAAAACTCGCTCAACTACTCGGTTGGGTTCCGCGCACCAAGCGGTCGCGAGATGATCAGCGGCTTTGCCGACTATGTTCTGCAACGCGAGCTGGGCAGCTATCGCTACAGCGATCCGGATGTGCCTGCGCGCGAGCATCCGGCAGATATTCTGCCAGCAGAGCTGGACAAGCTGCGCGGTATGATGCTGGATCTGATCAACGAGCCGGAACATTTCAGACAGTGGTTTGGCGAGTTTATTAGCCAGTCCCGCCACGAGCTGGACGTGGCGCCTCCGGAGCCGCCTTATCAGGCTGACGAGATTTATGATGCCCTTCAGCAGGGCGACAAGCTGGTTCGTCTGGGCGGGTTGCGCGTGCTGCGCATCGGTGAAGAGGTCTTCGTCAATGGCGAGAAGCTGGATTCCCCGCACCGTCCTGCACTGGAAGCGATTGCCAGCCATATGGTTCTGACTGCTGAAACCTTTGGCGATGCGCTGGAAGATCCCTCATTCCTCGCCATGCTGGCCGCGCTGGTTAACAGCGGGTATTGGTTTTTTGAGGATTGAGTCTTGAGATGTGCCGGGTGGCGGCTTCGCCTTACCCGGCCTACATTCCGATCGTAGACCCGGTAAGCGCAGCGCCACCGGGCAATGTCACTTCCGCTCCCCCGCCGCAAACTCCTCGATCTCACCTGCCCAATCGGCAGGATATAATCCCTCGTGAACATCGCGATGAAACGTTGAAAACGGCCAGTCGATAACCTTACTGACATACCCATGCTTCATCGGATTGATGTAGATGTAATCCAAATGCCGCCGGTAATCCTCTTCGTTTCGAATGGTGTGCTCCCAGAAACGCGGCTGCCAGATATGACGCATGTCGATGTTACGACTGAACGTTTTTTTGATATCACGCCAGCGTGCCGAAAAGTCACTGTCTCCTTCCGGTAAGGTCCAGATACAGTGCATATGTTCAGGGAGAATAACCCAGGCGTTAATGGTGAAGGGTTTCGCACGTTTAACCGTTAAGGTTGCAGCACGTAAGCTGTCGATATGGCGGGTAAGCAAATCGCTCTGGCGGTTTTGAAGGTTAACGGTGAAAAACCAGGTGCCGCCGGGAATATAGTGGCGACGATAGTTTGACATGGGGGCTCCTTGCCTGAATGCCGGGTGGCGGCTTCGCCTTACCCGGCCTACATTTCGATCGTAGGCCCGGTAAGCGCAGCGCCACCGGGCAATGTCTCACCGCTTCGCGGTTAACTCCGCTATGCGCACAATCACCTTCACCGCTTTTTCCATTCCTTCCAGCGTCACAAACTCATGCTTGCCGTGGTAGTTGTAGCCACCGGTAAACAGGTTCGGGCACGGCAATCCCATAAATGACAGCTGCGAACCGTCGGTACCGCCACGAATCGGTTTTAAGATCGGTTCAATATCGCAGTCGCGCATTGCCTGCCGGGCGATATCAATTATGTGCGGATGCGCCATCACCTTCTCACGCATATTGTAATAGCTGTCTTCGATGATGAGTTCAATGTAGCAGTCAGGATGCAGCCCTTTGCCTACCTTTTTGGCGATCTCCATCATCTTACGCTTGCGCGCTTCAAAGGCTTTACGGTCAAAATCGCGCACGATGTAGTGCATCTGGGCGCTATCCACGGTGCCCTTAATGCTGGTCAGGTGATAGAAACCTTCATACCCGTCTGTCATCTCCGGGCTCTCTTGCGCCGGGACTTCAGCATGAATACGCGACGCCAGCGACAGCGCATTCACCATCACCCCTTTGGCTGAGCCGGGGTGAACGTTGTTCCCGACAATTTTAATGGTGACCGAAGCGGCGTTAAAGTTTTCATACTCCAGCTCGCCCACGCCACCGCCATCGACGGTGTAGGCCCACTGCGCGTTAAAAGCCTCCACATCGAAATGTTTCGCGCCTTTCCCCACCTCTTCGTCCGGCGTGAAAGCAACCCGGATATCCCCGTGCGGAATGTTTTTGCCTTTCAGCACCGCCAGCGCCGTCATGATCTCCGCGATCCCCGCCTTATCATCTGCGCCCAGCAGCGTTTTCCCGTCGGTGGTGATGAGCGTCTGACCGAGCAGCTGGTGCAGGACCGGGAACATCACGGGAGAGAGCACTTCATCGCCAATGCCCAGCGCAATATCACCGCCGCGGTAGTTTTCAACAATCTGCGGGTTCACATGTTTACCGCTAAAATCCGGAGAGGTGTCGACATGGGAGATAAAGCCAATCGCCGGGATATCACCCGGGACATTCGCCGGCAGCGTGCCCATCACAGTGCCCTTTTCGCTTAACGTGACGTTAACCAGCCCCATGGCGTCGAGCTGCTCTTTAAGCAGGTTTAATAACTTCCACTGGCCTTCGGTGCTTGGCACCTGGCGGACACCCGGTTTAGATTGGGTATCCAGCGAAACGTACTGTAAAAAACGCTCAAGTAATTTATCCATGCAGTCACCCTCACTTTTTGTGACAACATTATCAATAAGCATCAAAACGCAAATATTGCGTCAGGTCACTTTTATCCCGCAAACGAGAATATTTAATGAGATGGTCACTCCCTCCTTCCCGGTACTATGCTGAGGACAGGCTTTCAT